>CAITAV010000058.1 GCA_903890345.1 uncultured Actinomycetes bacterium | reverse complement strand
GTACCAATCAACACAGAAACGAGAGTTATTACACCCGATCGCTTAAATACTAATGTGGGTTCAGTTTTATGCTTTCTAAATGGTTCTTCGATGAAGCGATGAGTTAAATCAGCCAGAATGATTGTTGCAATGATTGCAAGAGTTCGCTCGTAAATCGCAAGAGGACGAGTAAAGTAAGTACTAGGTAGAACAAGTAGAGGCCAGTGCCATAGATATAGAGGATATGAAATCTCGCCAAGCCATTGAAACATCCGGCTATTGGCCACGTCATTAAGAAATGGAGGCCAGGAGTTGATTGTCGAAATCAGCATAACTGTTCCCAAGACGGGAAGTACCGCATTAACACCAGGGAATGCAGTTGTTTCGTCAAAAATAAATGCACTGACGATTATGAATATAAATCCAAGAAGTCCAACGAGTTTTTTTGTTTTAATCGGGGGCAGGAGAACTAGCAGTGCACCAAGTCCTAACTCCCAAGCCCGAGTAGGTAATGAATAGAAAGCCCAGATAGGTGAAGTTTCAGTCTGATAGATCGAGAAGACAAATGAGAGAGCAGTAACGGTTGCGACCAGAAGAGTTAATAAGATTTTCTTCTTAAATTTTGTTGCAGCGATGAAGAAAAATAAGATGAGAAGAGGCCATATGAGATAAAACTGTTCCTCCACGGCGAGTGACCAGTAGTGAATGACTGGAGAAGGTGTTGCGTCAAGATTCTGATAGTCAGCTTGCCACCATGCAAAGAGATAGTTAGAAACGTATAAACTCGCGGCAATTATGTCGCGGCCCAATGATGAGCGCATAGTGTCTGGAATAAGCAGCCAAGATGCAACGGCCGTAACTAAAAGTACGAAGAAGGATGTCGGAAGTAAGCGCTTGAAACGACGCGCATAAAATTCTTTGAAGTTAATTGTTCCAGTGCGTTCTATTTCACGGAGTAACAAGCCTGTGATCAGGAATCCACTTATTACATAGAAAATATCTACGCCAATGAATCCTCCGTTTACCCATTTCGCGTGAAACAGGGTTACCAATAAAGCTGCAAGTGCGCGAAGCCCTTGTATCTGAGTAATTTTCGGGGTAGAAGTTTTCATTTGTTAAACTTTCTTCAAAGATTCAATGTCCACGCGTGGAAATTGTTGAAGAATGATGTCGCGTCCCTTCAGCTCTTCTATTTCGAGTAGGAAAATGAGTTTGAGGACAGATGCCCCTGTTTTCTCGATCAAGCGAATTGCAGCGCAAGCAGTTCCACCTGTTGCAAGGACATCATCGACTATTAATACGCGAGAATTTAATCCACACGCATCTTTATGCACTTCCAATGTGTCTTGACCATACTCAAGCCCATATTTTTCTGAATGTGTTTGCCCCGGTAATTTGCCTGCTTTACGAATCGGAATAAATCCACGATTAGATTGATTTGCTATTGAAGCAGCGAAAATGAATCCACGCGCTTCCATGCCTGCCACGTAGTCACATCCCGATGAAGAATTAGACATGTGTGTAATGACAGTATTGAAAGCTTGCGCATCTGAAAGCAGGGGAGTGATGTCTTGGAACAAAATCCCTTGTTTAGGAAAATCAGGAATTTCGCGAATTAGTTTTAAGGCATCGCTTAGTTTCACGATGCTGATAGTTCCATATATTTGTGTCCGAGAGGGGACTTGAACCCCTAAGCCCTTGCGGGCACTAACACCTCAAGCTAGCGCGTCTGCCAATTCCGCCACCCGGACGAGTGCGTGCGCAACGATAGCAATGCCTGTAAAGGTAAGCAAAAATGAAGTTCGTGGGGGAGAATATACGTATGACTCCGACGCAATTAAGTGACGCCGATCGAGAGGAATTGCAATCTGAAGCAATTTCGATTTGCCAAGCTCTTATAAGAATTCCCAGTGTTAATTATGGTGACGGCAAAGGTGATGAATCCGCTGTCGCTAAAAAAGTAGTGGAGTTACTTAAAGAAACGGGAATCGATGCAAAAATTTATGAATCCGCTCCGGGACGTTGCAATGTTGTTGCTTTCGTAGAAGGCGAAAATCATGATCGTCCAGGATTGGTAGTTCATGGCCATCTCGATGTTGTTCCTGCCAATGCCGAAGATTGGAGTGTTGATCCATTTTCGGCCGAAATCAAAGACGGAATGATTTGGGGCCGCGGGGCAGTAGATATGAAAAATACCGACGCAATGATTATTGCTATTTTCCGCATGTGGGCTAGAAAAGGAATTAAGCCTCCTCGTAATGTAGTGCTGGCTTTCTTTGCAGACGAAGAAGCAGGTTCTCTCTTTGGTTCGCGGTGGATGGTTGCTAATCACCCTGAAGTTTTTAAGGGATGCTCTGAAGCTATTTCAGAAGTAGGTGGGTTTTCAGTAACTGTTCGCGATAACAAGCGTCTCTATTTTATTGAAGCTGCGCAAAAGGGTATTCATTGGATGCGATTAAGTTCAGAAGGTCGCGCGGGTCATGGCTCAATGATGAACCCTGAAAACGCCTTAACTCGTTTAAGTGTGGCAGTTGCCGCTATTGGTAATTATGAGTGGCCGCAAAGGTATACCAAGACAGTAAAGATTTTGTTCAAAAAAATCGCAGAAGTAACAGGCAAAAAATATGACGAAAAAGATTTACGCCCCTTACTTGAAGAAATTGGGCCAATGGCAAGAATGATTGGCGCCACTTTGCAAAATACGGCAAATCCCACAATGCTGGCAGCGGGCTACAAAGCCAACGTTATTCCACAGAGCGCAACTGCCGTTATTGATGGCCGATTCCTTCCAGGGATGGAAGAAGAGTTAAATGCAACGATACGAGAAATCATCGGACCAGATATTTCTATTGAAACTGTTACACACGACATTGCATTGGAAGTTGATTTCGAAGGGGATTTAGTTGACGCAATGACGAGGTCTATTCTTGAGTTTGATCCTGAAGGTATCCCAGTTCCTTACTTAATGAGTGGTGGTACCGATAACAAAGCGTTAAGTGAATTAGGAATTATTGGATATGGATTTTCGCCATTAAAATTGCCTCCAGATTTGGATTTTATGGCGCTATTTCATGGCGTCGATGAGAGAGTTCCAGTAGAGGGTTTGAAATTCGGCGTAAATGTTTTAGAGAATTTTTTACGAAACTCTTGATATCTCATTTAACGCGCCTCGTACTACCTCTGGCAGCGTAACTTCTTCGCTAGATAACGCTCCACGAAGTTGCGCACCTGTTCGTGCTCCTAAAATGACACTTGTTACAGATGGCGCATCTCTCACCCAAGCAAGTGCAACCTCAAGAGGTGAATATCCCAACCCTTCGGCAGCAACACATACTGCTTCAACGATCTGTGATTGTTTTTCAGATAAGTACGGCTCCACGAACGAAGCAAAGTGAGGAGTCGCAGCTCTTGAATCGCTAGGTACGCCCTTTCTGTATTTTCCCGTGAGAACTCCTCGACCCAGGGGGGACCAAGCAAGTAGACCGACGTTGAGAGTATTAGCAGCATCTACTAAATCTTCTTCAATTTTTCGATTTAACAATGAGTATTCATTTTGCACTGTTGTTATCGGTGCTTTGTTCGCGATAACTTCCTGCCTGGTAATCGCATGCGCACTCTGCCAACTGGAGAAGTTCGAAATTCCCACGTACCGAGCCTTACCACTGGAGTAGGCATAATCAAGTGCGGATAAAGTGTCATCTAAAGGTGTTTGTGCATCCCATGTATGTACTTGCCATAGATCTAAATAATCAGTGTTCAATCTTTGCAATGACGCGTCAAGTTGAGCAATGAGGGATGACCGAGAATTATCTACCTTACGGATACCTTCCGGAAAACTTAAACCAGCCTTTGACGCAATAACAACGTTATTTCTTTCAAAGAGAGTTCCAATAAGTCCACCTATAACTCGTTCACTATCGCCATCACCGTACACAGCTGCAGTATCCAAAAAGTTACCACCGGCATCAAGAAATGCGCGACACTGATCGGCTGCTTCATGCTCGTCTGTGTCACGGCCCCACGTCATCGTTCCAAGGCCCACTCGAGAAAGCATCAGGCCGCTTTTGCCCGCACGTCGTAATTGCATAGCGCGACCTTAGCAAGTGTGCTTTGCCAAATCCCGATAACCTTGCTTTGTGACCACAGTTATTTTGCTCCGGCATGCGCATTCCATTGCCAACGAAAAAGGTATTTTGGCTGGTCGTGCCGCCGGTGTGAATTTAAGTAAAAAAGGTGTCGAACAAGCCGCATTGTTAAGGAGTCGATTAGGTGATGCGCGATTTAAGGATATTCGTATTAGCCCGATTGAACGATGCTTAGCAACCCTTGATCCGTGGCTGCAATCTCAGAGGCCTTCAGTGCGCAAGAAGATTGTCTTTGATCCAAACATCTCTGAGGTGGATTACGGGGATTGGACAGGAAAGAAACTTCTGGCTTTATCACTTCGAAAAGAGTGGCGCACTGTGCAGAAGAAACCGAGTGAAATGGTTTTTCCTAATGGAGAAGGTTTATTGCAGATGCAAAAAAGAGCAGAAATCGCCTTACAACAAAGTATAAAAGCCGCTGCGAGTGGATTAGGGCTCATTGTTAGTCACGGAGATGTAATCAAGAGCTTGATCGCTACAGCATTAGATTTAGATTTAGATAAGTTTCAAAAGATAGTTATCGATCCCGCTTCGATATCCGTTCTAGATTTCAACAAAGGACATTTTCGTCTACTGCATCTCAACGATTCAACTACGAACTTTGAATACTTGTCTCGGAGTAAGCGTTCGGTCAAAACACTAGTTGGTGGAGGATCGGGTAGTAAATGACTCCGATTATTTACGAATTTAACCCTGTTGAAAGATTTGTGGCTGGAACTGTCGGCGCACCTGGTGAACGTACTTTTTTCATTCAAGCTCGAACGGGTCCACGGGTAGTTTCAGTTGTAGTAGAAAAATCCCAAGTTATCGCCCTAGGTGAGCGCACCAAGATCATGCTTCGTGAAATCAAGAAGTCCGATCCAACTGTCGTTGTAAAGAGCAACGACATCGATGATGCTCCTCTGGAACAACCAATTTTTGAAGAATTCCGAGCTGGTGTAATTGCGATGGCTTGGGATGCTGAGAATTCGATGATTGTTTATGAATTACGGGAAGCTACTAGCAATGATGACGATAATGATGACGAAGTTGTATTCGATGAAAAAGATTTATCAGTAGATTTATTACGAGTGCACGTTTCACCTACCCAGGCAGCATCTTTCTCAAAACGATGTTTGTCATTGGCCAGTGCAGGCAGGCTTCCATGTCCATTCTGTGGAATTCCTATTGATCCGAACGGACATTTATGTCCGCGATCTAATGGGTACCGCAGATGAGCAATGTAGAAAAAATTCTGGCAGACGGTGAGTTAATTGTTACTGGCCGTCTTATTGATGCGTCTAATGCAACTTTATTGGCCCAGTGCACGTTAGATAACGAAATAGTAAAGTGCATTTATAAACCTATTGCAGGAGAGCGACCGCTTTGGGATTTTCAAGACGGCAATTTGGCTCAGCGTGAATTTGCGGCTTATTTGATTAGCGAATATTTGGAGATGCACATCGTCCCGCTAACAATTTTGCGCGATGGTCCATTTGGAATCGGCATGGTGCAGGAGTGGATAGACATAGATCAAGATATTGATTTGGCCGAGTTCTTTAGTCAAGATGATCCACAACTACGCAAGATGGCTCTTTTCGATGCAGTAATAAATAACACAGATCGCAAAATTGGGCATTTATTGCCGCATCCTGATGGAAGATTATTTGGATGTGATCATGGAGTCACGTTCCATCATGAATATAAGTTGCGAACGGTTTTGTGGCAGTGGGCCGGGAGTGATTTAACAGAAGATGAAATTAGTTCGTTGCAAGCACTTCAAGAAATTTTAGAAACTGACGAGAGTGGGACATTGCAATCATTAATAACTCAAACTGAATTGTTATCCTTAAAATCCCGTATTGATGCTTTGATCAAGGACCGAAGTTTTCCGCTACCAAGTACGGATTGGCCGGCGATTCCTTGGCCCGCTTTTTAGATCGCGAATAAAGCTTCATGCATTAGGATAGGAACATGAAATCGTGGCCTGAGGTATATATACCAACCATTGATTCGAAATATGTGTTTTCCGAGCTTTCATTATTTAATTCAGCCAGCAAATCTATACAAGTTCTGCCTCGCAAAGATGTTTACCGAATGTATGTGTGTGGAATTACTCCTTATGATTCGACACATTTAGGGCATGCAGCCACTTACCTCACATTTGATCTTGTTAATAGGTACTTGCGAGCGATGGGTTCACAGGTTCTTTATGTTCAAAATATTACGGACATAGATGATCCCCTTCTTGAGCGCGCCAATCGTGACGGAGTGGATTGGCAAGATCTCGCACATTCTCAAATTGATTTGTTCAGAAGCGATATGACTACTTTGCATGTCATCCCGCCCGCACAGTACATAGGCGCAGTTGAAGCTATCCCATTAGTAACAAATAAAATTGAAGAACTAAAAGCAGCTGGAGCAATCTATGGCGTTGATGACGATTTATATTTTCGCGTTCATAGTGATACAGATTTCGGAAGTCGGAGTCATCTAGGTAAAGAAGAATCTCTGAAAATTTTTGCAGAAAGAGGGGGAGACCCCGCACGTGCAGGTAAGGAAGATCCGCTCGATTCTTTGGTGTGGCTTGCTCAACGTCCTAATGAACCCGCATGGCCAAGTATTCATGGGCAGGGCAGACCTGGATGGCACATCGAATGTTGCGCTATTGCTCTGAACTATTTGCAACCAGAAGTTAACTCAGATTTCCTCATTGATATTCAAGGCGGTGGAAATGATCTCATTTTCCCTCACCACGAAATGAGTGCGGCACAAGCACGAGTTTCTACTGGCAGGAATTTTGCACAGCTCTATGTTCACACCGGAATGATTGGTCTGAACGGGCAAAAGATGAGTAAGAGTTTAGGCAATTTGGTTTTTGTTTCGACTTTAGTTAATTCAGGTGTAAATCCGATGACTATTCGTTGCGCGTTGATGATGCATGGATATGCCACTGATCGCATGTGGAGTAATGATTTACTTCGTGATGCACAAGTATTCTTAGATTCCTTGACTTTGCAGTTGTCACAATCTCAATGCGCACCTACATCGGATTTAATTCAAGATATTATCCAGGCTTTATCATCTAATTTAGACACGCAAACAGTATTCGCATTGCTGCAGACATGGATAGATAAGTCTTCTCAAGGATCAGAAGGTGGTAATCCCGGAGAGCTTTCGCGAGCACTTGATGCCCTTCTAGGTATTGCACTTTAGAATGACGAATTTTTATAGCGCTGTCTTTTTCGATATGGATGGATTGTTCGTAGATTCTGAACCAATGTGGCTAAAAGCAGAAACTGAATTGATGGCTAGTTACGGTTATGAATGGACGCAAGATGACCAAAACTATTGTTTAGGTGGGCCACTAAGCAAAGTTGGTCAGTACATGTGCGATAAAGTTAAGACGAGCGAGTCAGCCCAGTATTTTACTGACGAAGTTATTTCCTTGATGACAAAAAAGCTAAGTGCGGGTGCGCCACTTATGCCGGGTGCTTTGGAGCTTCAGAATGAGTTAATGCTAAATAACATTCCAACAGCATTGGTTTCAGCAAGTCCAAGAGTTTTAGTTGACGCTGTTTTGCGAAGCGTCCCAGAGCATTCCTTCAGTTTTTCACTATCTGCCGATGATGTTATTAATCCAAAGCCAGATCCTGAAGCATATTTGAAAGCCGCCGAACGCTTTGGCGTCGATATTAGCGAATGCTTGATCCTTGAAGATTCACCTAACGGAGTAAGGGCAGCAACGGCTAGTGGTGCTTTCACGATAGCTGTTCCGCACTTTGTAGAGATTGTGCCCAAAGAGCGCTTACGGGTAATCAAATCATTGAAGGAACTAAATTATTCCAAATTGCACGCTAATTATGCGCAGGACAGATCGATTTAAAGGAACACCAGTCGCATAGTTTACTTTTTCTTGGGTTCCATGTATTGGTTTCCATTGCTTCTTTGATTGATTCGGCTACTTTTAAAAGCGCTTTTTCTGTTAATACTAATTCTTTTTCTGTGGGGGTACTTTTCAGCAAATTCCCATCTCCCAAATAGATCAACTGCAATAATTTTGGGATTACGTTATGTTCTTTCCAATACAACAGGGCATAAACCCTTAATTGAAAGAGTGCTTTTTCTTCCCATCCAGGTTTAGGCGCCTTACCAGTCTTATAGTCGATGATTCGAACTTCGCCAGTAGGTGCTACATCTAAGCGGTCTACGTAGCCATGTAAATAGATCTCTTCCGATAAATCTTGTTCTAAATGTAACTCTCTGTGTGTAGGTTCAAAAGACGTTGGATTTTCTAATTCGAAGTACGTACTCAGAAGAGCCGTTGCACGATCAAGCCACTCTTTTTCGCTAGTTATTAAATCGGCTAATTCAGGTTTCTGCGCTAACTGTTCCTGCCAACGACTAGGTAATAGGTCAGTTGCTTGCTTGATAGTTCTCGATTGCGCAGGTGATTCAAAAAGATCATGTAAAACGGTATGAACCAATGTGCCGCGTTCGGCATCCAAGCTTGGGGATTCGGGTAATTGGTCGATAGTGCGATATTTGTATAGCAGGGGACAATTCGAAAAGTCATTTACCCTGCTGGGAGAAAGCCTTAATTGATTCACTTACGCGAAGATACTCTGATATTTCACCACTTGCACCCATAAGATACTGCCATGTCTAATGACGGTTTTTTCTCTGTAGGTGATCGGATTCAGCTAACCGATCCAAAGGGAAAAATGTACACATTCACCATTACGCAAGGTAAAGAGTGGCACACTCATAAAGGTTGGATTGTTCATGATGACCTTGTTGGGATGCCTGAAGGAAGTGTTGTCAGCACGAGTGCAGGATTGAAATTTACAGCCTTCAAACCATTGCTAGGGGATTTTGTTCTATCAATGCCACGTGGTGCAACAATTGTTTATCCGAAAGATGCAGCAATGATTATCGGTGTTGCAGATATTTTCCCAGGTTCAAAGGTAATCGAAGCTGGAGTTGGAAGCGGGGCTCTCGCAATCTCTCTTTTGCGAGCCATTGGCCCACAAGGCCGGTTAGATAGTTTTGAGCGCAGGCAAGATTTCGCAGATATTGCTAGGGAAAATGTAGAAACGTATTTTGGATCGTTACCTCAAAATTGGAACTTAACTGTCGGTTCGGTACAAGATTCAAAAATCGAAAATGGATATGACCGAGTAGTACTAGACATGTTAGCTCCATGGGAGTGCGTAGATTATGCCGCTAATGTTTTAAGACCCGGGGGAGTTTTCTTGGCATACGTAGCAACAACCACGCAATTATCTGCAACAGCTGAAGCACTCAAAGAAGATGGGCGATTTACTGAGCCACTTAGTTCTGAAACCATTGTAAGAGATTGGCATCACGAAGGATTAGCTGTTCGTCCAATGCAACGAATGATCGGCCATACGGGGTTCCTCATCGTCAGTAGAAGAATGGCTCCAGGAGTGGAAGTTCTTGCACGTCGTAGACGACCATCAAAGGGTGCGTACGGTGTCGCGGAAGAGTGAACGTTTAGTTAATTTAGTTATTGCATTACTAGCGACTAAGCGTTACATAACAAAATCTGAAATATTCAGAACGATTGAAGGCTATGAAGGTTCAAATGAATCTATGGAGCGAATGTTCGAACGAGACAAAGACGAACTTCGGGCCTTAGGAATTGAAATTGAAGTTTCTGGACTAGATCCGCTTTTCGATGATGAAGTGGGATATCGGATCCTTGCCGAGAACTTTGAAATGGACCGAAAGGGTTATTCTGCAAATGAAATCGCCTATATGTCGCTGGCTGCTCAATTGTGGAAAGACGCTTCATTAAGTGATGTCTCACAGAAAGCATTGCGCAAGTTATCAGCGGTTTCCGGACCAGCTGACATTGCAGAAATTCCTGCTTTCGCACCTGTAATTCTCACAGCACCATTGTTTCTACGTGAAATTATAGACGGGATAACAGATCGTAGAGTTGTGGAGTTCAAGTATTTAGATAGTGAAATGAAAACCAATCTCAGAAAAGTTCACGTGTACTCGTATTTTTCTCTTAGAGGCTTTTGGTATTTCAGTGGTTTGGACGTCGATAAATCCGAAAATAGAACATTTCGTTGTGATCGAGTTGTAGGTGAATTAGCAATCGCTAAGAAAGCGAATTCGTATGAAATACCTGCCGACTATGAGCCCAATACAACATTTTCTGATATCTCTGTTTCGTCTCAAGCTGTATTACGTGTTCGAGTTGGCAGAGGCTCGCAATTACGGTCCCTAGCCTCAACAATTGAAAGTGGCGAAGAGTTCGATGTTGTTCAGATTGCGTATTCATCTGAGGAAGAAATGATTTCGCTTATCTTGTGGCACTTAGACGATGTTTGCGTTATTCGTCCTGAAACTCTTAAAAATTCGGTTGTCCAAGCATTGAAGAAGTTGGTAAAAGCCCATGTCTAGGCAGATTCCCGATAGCCAAGTAATTCGTTTACTTGATTTAGTTCCATATTTAATTCTTAACCAAGGCGTTGCATTGGAACAAATTGCTAGGGATTTTCAAATTACTAAATCAGATGTTATAGATGATCTCAACACTTTATGGATGTGTGGACTTCCCGGCTACACACCTCTAGAGCTCATTGATTTATCTTTTGATACTGGTTTTGTTTCCATAAGAAATGCTGAGGTACTAAGTAACCCTCGAAAGCTCACAAGTATCGAAATGGGAGCCATCATCATTGGGCTTTGTATTCTACGTGATTCGTTTTCCGCCGTTGATTCCCAGGTACAAGGCCTAGAAAACCTTATCGATCGTTTATCAAAAAAATCCAACGTCAAGGCACCTGCAATCCTGTCTACTGTGGTTACTGCCGAACTTCGTTCAGCGGTCAATACTGCAATCGCAACGAAAAAGGATTTGAAAATTTCATACCATTCTTTTTCACGTGATGAAGTTTCCAGTAGAGAGATCACTCCTTTCACAATCGTGCATGATGGAACTTTTGAATATCTGGAGTCTTTTTGTCAATTGGCGCAAGATTTCAGGTCTTTTCGTTTAGATCGAATTCTTAGTGCCGTTCTAATTGAAAAAACGGATTCGCAAGCACCGGGTAACGAACCAAAAGAAGATAGTCGCGTCGATGTTCAGATAAGAATTACGTCGAATTCACGTAAAGTTGTTGAAACCTTTCATTTAAACAACGCTGGTGAAATACATCAAGGAGATGTATTTAATAGTTCTGTCTACAATCCAGAATGGATCATCCGAACTATTTGTAGCTTGAAGTCATGGGCAGAAGTAGTTCAACCGCCAGAGCTTCGCTCCCAGGTTGGCATGAGGGCGCAACGGGCTCTGGATATGTATGTTTAGGGCAGTTGGGTAGGTTTTCTAGCCCCTTGTGGGATAAAGTTATGCTCAGATTATTCTTTTAAGAAAGTGAGAAATCATGTTTTTGCGCGAACCAAGCCACATCCTCATCCTTCTTTTGGTTGTATTAGTACTCTTCGGCGCAAAACGACTTCCTGACTCTGCTCGCTCTTTAGGAAAGAGTATGCGCATATTCAAAAGCGAGCTAAAGGAAATGAAGCAGGACGACAAGAAATCAGATAACGACGAGTCAACTGAGAAGTAGTTCGATGACGACCTCTTCGGGTGGTCGCATGCCCTTGCTTGATCACCTCCGTGAGTTGCGAAAGCGCATTATGCGCTCGGCTCTTGCTATTTCACTTTTTGCCATTCTTGGTTGGTATTTCTATAACGACATAATTATTCAATTAGCCAGTCCGGTATGTGATTTACGTTCTGCGCAGGAGCAAGGCAAGCAGTATTGCGGATCTCTTTACATAAGCGGGGTGCTTGGTCCGCTTAACCTGCAAATAAAAGTTGCATTACTAACGGGCATCATCATGGCTGGGCCAGTGTGGTTGTTCCAATTGTGGTCATTTATTGCACCTGGGCTACATAAAAAAGAGAGACGCAATTCTATATTTTTTGTAATTGCAGCAACACCCTTTTTTGCCGTAGGTGCATATTTAGGATACGCAATACTTCCAACAGCAGTAAAAGTTCTATTTGGCTTCACACCAGATGCATTAACCAACTTAGTTAAGTTCGATGATTACCTAGATTTTGTTCTCAGAATTATTCTTCTCTTTGGTTTAGCTTTTGAATTACCTGTGTTCTTGATTAGTTTTAACCTCATCGGTTTTCTCAGAGGTTCGACAATTTTGAGACCTTGGCGTATTTGGGTTTTTTCTATCGTCTTGTTTACAGCTGCTTTTACACCCACACCTGACCCATTGACGATGGCCTTGCTGGCACTGCCACTGATTGCTCTTTATTTGGCGGCAGGAGTTTTCGCTCTTCTTAACGATAAACGCAGAGATAGAAAGTATCCTGATCGTGTCTGAGAATTTATGGGCCATAGTTATTAACCCAACTTCTGGACAGGGTAAGGGCGCTGAGGTTGGAAAAACGGTAGCAGGTTACTTTTCTAAAAATGATCTCAGATATCAAATAATTTCGGGAACGTCGGCAGAGAATGTTTTGAAAGATCTGCGTACTTTTCTTGCCAATAATCCGCGTTGCCCAGGTGTTATTTCTGTCGGCGGTGATGGCTTAGCGCATTTAATTTTGCAAGCAGTTGTGCCGAATAAAGTTGCTTTTGCTGTAATTCCTGCTGGCACTGGAAATGATTTTGTCAGGGCTCTTAAGTGGTCATTAAGCGATATTGAAAAGCAGCTAGATTTTGTAACAACACAGGAACCCAGTGCGATAGATTTAGGTTTAGTTGATGGTGAATGGTTCGGGGCTGTGTTATCTTCGGGATTTGATTCAACCGTTAATGAAAAAGCGAATAAACTAAAATGGCCGAAGGGTCCAGCGAAATACAATGTTGCAATAGCTTTAGAGCTTCCAACATTTAGACCATCGCATTTCACGATTGAGTTAGATGATCGCACAATAGACACTGAGGCCATGTTGATTGCCGTTGGTAACGGTTCTAGTTACGGGGGAGGTATGCAAGTGTGTCCACACGCTTCTCTCACCGATGGTTTATTTGATGTAATGGTGTTGAGTCCAATTTCTAAATTGGAATTTATTCGAGTTTTTCCAACGGTTTACAAAGGAACCCATATCAATCATCCAGAAGTTAATGTTTACCGATCGAAGAAAGTACGCATCAATGCGAAAGCTGTTGCTTATGCTGACGGTGAGCGAATTGGTGCATTGCCTATAAGCGCTGAGTGCGTTCCCGGCGCTGGGCTAACATGGAGAAGGTAATCCCTCCAGCAGAGAAATTTGCTGCAGCGAAGAAACGGTCAAATCATCCTCTTACGCAGGAATTCATAGATTCTTTTGATTTTGCTTTCGATGAGTTTCAAATCGCAGCTTGTAATAGCGTTGAAGATGGACATGGTGTTTTAGTCGCTGCTCCGACCGGCGCGGGCAAGACTGTTGTTGGTGAATTTGCTGCCTTCCTGGCTATTAAGCAATCCAAAAAATGTTTCTATACAACTCCGATAAAAGCATTATCCAATCAGAAATATCAAGAATTTGTTGAACGATTTGGAACTGAAAATGTTGGTTTGTTAACGGGAGATACCAACATTAATAGCGAAGCTTCAATATTAGTTATGACGACAGAAGTACTTCGCAATATGTTGTATCAAGGTTCAAGTACTTTGACCAATCTAGGTTCTGTTGTCATGGATGAGGTTCATTATCTCGCAGATAAGTTTCGAGGTGCTGTGTGGGAAGAAGTACTTATTCACCTGATGGAAAGCGTTCAAGTTATTTCTTTATCTGCAACAGTCTCAAATGCCGAGGAGTTCGGTGAATGGCTAGGTGAAGTACGGGGAACAATCGATGTAATCGTTAGTGAAGTAAGGCCGATTCCTTTGTATCAGCATGTTCTAATCGGAAACAAATTAGTGGATTTATTCACGAAGCCAGGGCAGATTAACTCTGAAATTCTAAAGTTGGAGAGTGAAGCGTTAAGAAAGGTGCGTTCCAGGGGAGGTAGACAATCTCGCTGGATTGAGGATTCAAATAGGCTCTCACGCGCCGAAATCATTGAAAAGTTGGAACGAATGTCACTTCTTCCAGCAATTACTTTTATTTTCTCGCGCGTTGGTTGTGACGCTGCTGTTAAACAATGTTTGCAGGCTGGAATTAAACTCACAACATCCGATGAACGAAAAGAAATAGTTGAAACGGCAAACAGATATACGCAGAATTTGGCACAGGAAGATTTGGAAGTACTCAATCATTCTGAATGGTTGGCAGCATTGGAAAGAGGCATAGCTGCTCATCACGCAGGACTTCTACCCAGCTTTAAATCTGCGGTTGAAGATCTGTTCCAAAGAGGGTTAGTCAAGGCCGTATTTGCCACAGAAACTTTGGCGCTCGGAATAAACATGCCTGCGAAAACTGTAGTGTTAGAAAAACTCGTTAAATACAATGGCGAAGCGCACGTGCCAATTACCCCTGGTGAATTCACGCAGTTAACTGGTCGTGCAGGCCGACGTGGTATCGACATCGAAGGTAACGCTGTTATCCAGTGGTCGCCAAGTATTGATTCTGGAACCGCAGCTGGTTTGGCTTCAACTAGAACGTATCCGCTTCGCTCATCTTTTTCTCCAACATATAACATGGCCGTAAATCTGATTTCTCGCTTCGGACGTGAACGTGCGCGTGGTTCCCTAGAGTCTTCCTTTGCACAATTTCAAGCAGACAGAGCAGTAGTTGGATTAGTCAAGCAACAAAAACGTAATCAGATAGCAATTGATGAATTACTCGAACAAGCTGGCTGTCATTTGGGTGATTTTGTTGAGTACGCGCGTTTTCGTAGGGAGATAAAGGATCTCGAAACATTACTGAGTAAACGTGGCGGCAAAAGAACCTTCGATTCTAAGCAAAGAATTCACATGGAGGCAGAGATAGATGGCCTACGTAAAGCTATGAAGAATCATCCTTGTCACTCTTGTAATGACCGTGAGTCTCATGCGCGTTTTGCAGAGCGATCAGATCGATTAATTCGCGAAAACGAAGGTTTAAATAACAGAGTAATGAATCGAACACACGTTATAGCTAAAACTTTTGACAAGATATGCAATATTCTGACGATGCTTGGTTACATTGAAGGTGAAAAACTACTTCCGCAGGGATATATTCTCTCCAAAATTTACGCTGAATCTGATTTACTGTTAACTGAAAGTATCCGTCGTGGATTGTTTAAGGACCTTGCACCAGCTGAAATTTTAAGCGTGGCTTCAACGATGATTTTTGAATCCAGAAGCCAGGAAGATTTGTCTCCAAAAATACCAAATGATAATGTCGCAAATACTTTGGCTGCTGTAACGCGCATTTGGGCGGAGATTGAAGAGTTAGAAATTGAAGTAGGCGTTAAAACTCAAAGAGCTCCTGATCTAGGTTTTTGTTACATGATATTTCGCTGGGCCAACGGTTCCAGTCTTAATCAAGTTTTAAAAGGTTCTGATATGTCCGTAGGAGATTTCGTGCGTTCTACCAAGCAATTGATTGATCTATTGGGGCAGATTGCTAACGCTTCACCTGAATTGAATAAAAAATGTAGGGAAGCTGTAAAATCAATTGATCGCGGAGTTGTCACGTATTTGTTGGGGGAGATATGAGTTTAATGCTCCTAGATTCCGCATCTCTTTGGTACAGAGCTTTCTACGGTATGCCAGATTCCTTGCTTTCTCCTGATGGCGCACCAGTAAACGCAATTCGAGGTTATTTGGACATGAGCGCTAGATTGATGAGTGTCTATAAACCCAAAAGGATAGTTGCTTGTATTGAGGGGGATTGGAGACCTTCATGGCGTGTAGAACTTTTTCCAGATTACAAAGCGAATCGTTTGGACGATGAAGGTGAAGAAGAAGAACCAGATTTACTGGCGCCACAAATTCCTATTTTGATGGATGTATTAGATGCATTTGGAATCCCCATAGTAGGTGTAGATGATTATGAGGCAGATGATGTGATGGCATCTTTTGCGCATAGAGAAGATGGTCCTATTCGTATTGTTACGGGCGATCGCGACATGTTTCAGTTAGTAGATGATAGAAAAGATGTGAAGGTTGTGTATTTGGCTAAAGGAATTTCGCAACATGATTTGGTCGATAGCACTTGGGTTGGCAAAAAATATGATATTCCCGGTGATCGGTATGCGTTATTCGCAATGTTTCGTGGGGACCCTTCTGATGGTTTGCCGGGTGTAAAAGGTATCGGTGAAAAAGGAGCCGCGTTAATAGCCAATCATTTTGCTTCCGTGGGTGAAGTAGTGGATGCGGCTAAGAATTCGCACGAATCGCTAAGTCCCAATCTGATCAAGAAAATTCTAGCCGGAGAAGATTATTTGAAAATTGCACCAACGCTCGTGCAATGTGCTCGCGATGTAAGTTTGCCGAATATTGATCTAAGTTTGCCGCAAAAGCCAACTGATTTATCGCAGATTTATTCACTACAAAAGCAGCATGGATTAGGTGCGAGTATTGATCGGATGATTGCAGCGCTGGGATGGTAAGTCTTTTTCTATCTGTCGTATCAGGTGTAGTTCTTTCCGCAGCCTTTGCGCCTTTGGGTTGGTGGTTCTGTTTACCTCTAGCGGTAGCAATTTTCTTGTATGCAGTTACTAAAACGCGACGTCCCTATGTCACTGCCTTTGCTTTTGCTGTGGTGTTCAATTATTTAACATTGTCATGGACTGGAACGTTCGTTGGTTTAATTCCAACCATTTTGTTGGTTCTCTTACAGTCATTGTTCTATGTACCGCTCGGGTTAATATCGTTCAAACGTGGACGTGTTTCTCGCGTGTGGTTGGTTCTACCCGTGTTGTTAATAAGCGATGTATTGCGATCAATTATTCCCTTTGGAGGTTTTGGTTGGAATAGGCTTTCGTTTAGCCAAGCCGAAGCCCCATATCGACTGGTTGCGTCATATTTTGGAGATTCATCTTTGAGTTTTGTAGCAATATTGATAGGCATTGCCTTTTATCTATTCTTTGCTCGGGCACAACTCGTTTCAATCGCTTTAGTTATGCTTGTCACTACATTTGCTATTTTTACACCCGCTCAGGCAACCGCGCAGGGGAGTGTTCAAGTTTTGGCTATTCAAGGCAATGTGCCCCAATTGGGCTTAGATTTTAATGCTCGCGCGGAAGAAGTATTTAAGATGCATGTGGAGCAAACCAATCTTGCATTATCGAAAATTTCAGCGAAGCCCGATGTAATTTTGTGGCCTGAAAATGCGGTAGACGTTGATCCATTTTTAAACAAAGACGTTGGTAGGAAAATAGCTGATTTAGCCATGAAAGCAGATGCTCCAATAATTGCCGGAGTTGTGTTGAAAACCCCTCTAGGGCCTCAAAATGCCTCAATAATGTGGAACAAGAGCGGGGAAGTGGCATCAACGTATATCAAGAGAGCACTTACCCCTTTCGGGGAATACATACCTTTGCGTTCTTTATCTGAAATAGTTTCACCTCTTAGTAAAAATGTTACTGATTTTGTCGCAGGTGATCAGAAAATATCTCACATAATCAATAACGTAAGCGCAGCACCGGTTATTTGTTACGAGTTAATTGATGATGAAACTATTAGATCATCATTTGATAAATCGGATGTGATACTTGTTCAGACCAACAACGCTACATTTGCAAATAGCGGGCAGAGTGCACAGCAGCTAAATATCAGTCGTATTCGCGCCATCGAAAACAACAGGTGGCTAGTTAGTGTTTCTACAACCGGTGTATCTGCTGTGGTAGATAATCAAGGCAATGTTGTGGATCGTACAAAGCAAAATGCGCCGGACTATTTGTACGCATCTGTTGGGATTATTGAAAAGGAATCTGTATTCCATCGTTTAGGACCAATCTCTGAAATATGCTTAATTTTGATCTCGCTTGCGATTTATTTGCGAAAAAGACGTCACGATGTTTAAAAATGTTGTACTCATACCAACATATAATGAGTCAGAATCAATTCTCACACTTATACATCAATTAAAGCGTTTAGATGTCGACATCATCGTTATTGATGATGATTCTCCGGATGGAACTTCGGATCTAGTAAAAAACCTTGATTCAGATCGCGTAAAAATAATTAATCACGGATCAAAAAATGGTATTGGACCGGCTTATCTGTCAGGCATGAATCAAGCAATTACTGCTGGTTATGAGAAAATTGTTACAATGGATGCAGATGGATCACACTTAGTTGAAGATGTTGAAGTTTTAATCTCCAAAAGCGCCAATTACGATGTCATTATGGGTACTAGATGGATACCCGGTGGAGAAATCTCTAATTGGAGTACTAGTCGAGAATTACTGTCCAAATTCGGCACCTGGTATGCCCGTAAGTGTTTGAATTTGCCTTTTAAGGATCTCACTGGGGGTTTACGTATCTATGATGCTAAATCATTAATGAAAATTGATTTGGGAAAAATTCGTTCCAATGGTTATTGTTTTCAGATCGAGATGATCAAAGCTTTGTATTCACAAAGTGCAACAATTTATGAAATACCTATTCATTTCATCGAACGCCGTGCCGGTAAGTCCAAGATGAGTGCCAATATCGTTGTAGAAGCATTTATTCGTGTGAGCGCATGGGCAGTTCAGCGTATTATCAGGCCTAACGCCGATAAGTTACATTATGTTAAGTAACCTAAAAACCTGCTGAAACTGCCATCCCCGCAAGGTTTATTCGGCGAATGCTGAGATCGGCGGGCAAGAACATATGAGGTTTCTATCCCCAAAGGCGCCATCTATACGACCAGATGTAGGCCAATACTTCCCGCGCATGCCAATAATTTCACCAGGAATGAATCCATCTAGCATTTCAGGAAACGCTGCAATCTCGCGTGGATATTTTCTATCCCACTGGCTTGAAACGACATCACCCGTTGTATGAGGCGCGTGAGCTAATGGTGAATCTTCATGTGCGATCACACCATTTTGCACATCCATTATTTCGCCATGTATCGAAATCATCGCAGAGATAAATCTTTCAATCTCAGCAATATCTTCACTCTCAGTTGGTTCAACCATGAATGTTCCTGCGACAGGAAAACTCATTGTTGGAGCATGAAAACCATAATCCATCAAACGTTTAGCAACATCATCATTGGTTACACCGGAATCTTTAGTAATTGCACGTAAATCTAGAATGCATTCGTGTGCAACTCGACCGTTATTGCCTGTATAAAGAACTGGGTAGTAAGGATTTAACTTCAACGCAATGTAATTAGCAGATAAAATCGCCACTTGTGTTGCATGAGTTAGGCCTTCTCCCCCCATCATTCGTATATACGCCCATGAAATAGGCAAGATACTCGCCGATCCATAAGGAGCCGAACTAACAGGTCCTGGGCCTGTTGCAGGTCCGGCGAGTTGATCCATCGGATGATTAGGCAAGAATGGCGCAAGGTGCGCACGAGAAATTACGGGACCAACGCCTGGTCCCCCGCCTCCGTGCGGAATGCAAAATGTTTTGTGTAGATTCAAATGAGAAACATCGGCGCCAAATTTTCCAGGTTGAGCCAAACCAACTAGAGCATTTAAATTCGCTCCATCAACATAAACCTGGCCGCCAGCTTCATGAATGAGTTCGCAAATCTCGGAAATAGCACTTTCGAAAACTCCATGAGTTGACGGATAAGTAACCATTAGCGCCGCAAGATTCGAACCATGTTCGGCAATCTTTTCCTTTACATCTTGCACGCTCACATTTCCATGATCATCACAGGAGATGACAACAACTTGCATGCCCGCCATTACAGCACTAGCCGCGTTCGTTCCGTGTGCACTAGAAGGAATTAAACAAATAGTTCTGTTTTGTTCACCACGACTGTCATGATAATTACGGATAGCCAGTAAGCCAGCGAACTCTCCTTGGCTTCCGGCATTTGGTTGCAAAGAAACTGCGTCATAACCAGTTATCGCAATAAGCCAATCAGATAACTCTTGAATTAATTGACGTGATCCCACGCTTTGCTCTATCGGTGCATACGGATGCAAGGCAGAAAACTCTGGCCATGTAACTGATTGCATCTCAGTTGTTGCATTAAGTTTCATTGTGCATGAACCAAGCGGAATCATGGTGCGATCCAAGGCTAAATCCCGGTCAGATAGCATTCGAATGTATCGAAGCATTGCAGTTTCAGAATGATTAATATTGAAAACAGGATGGCCAAGAAAAGTAGTTTGTCTGACCAGGGTTTGATCAAATGGTTGCATTTTCGAAGAATCTTTGAGATTTATTCCAAAGATATTTGCCAAATTCTGCAATGTTTCTTGAGTTGTTGTTTCGTCAATAGAAACACCGACGGTTGATTCATCAATTTTACGAAGGTTAATTCGCGATTCCTTCGCTCTTTCATGAACTTCTGCTGCACTACTCACTTTGATTGTTAAAGTATCGAAGAAAGATTCATTGACAACCGTGATTCCAGCATCCTTTAACGCTTGCGCAAAAGATTTTGTTTGATCATTTATACGTTGAGCGATCAACTTCAAACCTAATGGCCCGTGCCACATGGCATAAAACGCACTCATGACGGCTAAGAGAACTTGCGCCGTACAAATGTTGCTTGTTGCTTTATCTCGACGAATATGTTGTTCGCGTGTTTGCAGTGCTAATCTAAAAGCTGGATTTCCATGAACATCAACACTTTGTCCGATTAAACGTCCTGGCAGTGATCTTTCCAAACCATTTCTGACAGCCATAAAACCTGCATGTGGTCCGCCAAATCCCATAGGCACACCAAAGCGTTGCGCTGAACCTACTGCAACATCTGCTCCCCACTCCCCTGGGGGTTTCAGCAGTGTTAAAGCTAAAAGATCGGTTGCGGCAATTACGTAAGCATCGTTTTTATGCGCTATTTCGCAAATCTTCGAATAATCACGTACAGCGCCAGTTGTGTCTGGATATTGAACTAGTACTGCAAAATACGGCGATGTCGTCGTAATTCCTAGAGATGCATCAAAATCTTCAATCACAATATTAAGAGGCTTGGCTCTAGTTGCAATTACTGCGCGAGTTTGCGGATGAACGTGATTATCAATTAAGAAAACTGCGTCGTCACTGCCTTTAAATGATCTACGAGCTAACGTCATGGCTTCTGCTGCAGCGGTACCTTCATCTAGCATTGAAGCATTAGCTATAGGCAATCCGGTTAAATCACATACTGCTGTTTGAAAAGCAAAGAGTGCTTCGAGTCTTCCCTGAGAAATTTCTGGTTGATACGGGGTATACGCGGTGTACCAGGCTGGATTTTCCAAAACATTGCGCATGATTACTGGTGGCGTAATTGTTCCGTAATAGCCACATCCAATGAAAGAAGTGAATAGCTCGTTCTTATCCGCCATTTCGCGCAGAGCTTGAATTGCTTGCACTTCCGTTAACGCTTGAGGTAGGGCATTTTGCAATTTCTTGGACATAGCAATATTGCTTGGGACAACATCAGATATAAAAGATTGCATATCGTCATAACCCAAAGCTCTAAGAAGCTCGTTTTCTTGCGAAGATGTGGGACCTATGTGGCGACGCTCAAAGGCTTCATACTCTTTATATGAAGAAAAGTGCTCTTGGCGTGACATTACTAAATCCCCCAGTTTTATTGTGAACTACTAGGGAAAGAATATGCCTGTTTAGGCGCCTTTGCTCTTTCTACGTAGAGATAATTCATCGTTACTTTCGCCACCTACTGCGTGCCCATCAATTTCACCAGAGAGCATTGAGAGTGAGCCTTCTACTTCATGCCATACCTTGCCCACTGCAATACCGAAGACGCCTTGACCGCCGGCAAGTAAGTCAATTATTTCATCCGGGCTAGCACACTCATAAATTGATGCTCCATCACTCATTAAAGTGATGCGTTCTAGTTCAGTAACTCCACGTTCACGAAGATGATTAACCGCAGTTCGAATATTTTGTAGAGATACACCAGCATCTAATAAGCGCTTAACAATTTTAAGTACCAAGATGTCTCGGAATCCATAGAGACGTGTTGAACCTGATCCCCCAGCTGGTCTAATACTTGGCTCTACTAACCCCGTGCGCGCCCAATAATCTAATTGGCGATAACTAATACCGGCAGCCGAACAAGCAGTTGCGCCGCGATAGCCAATGAGTTCAAAATCTGGCGTTGTAGTCATGAGGGGAATCTCAATTCTCTTGGGGAGTGAGATAAGAATAGGTTGCCTGCAGCGTGATTCCCCGCAGCGACACTCCCATAACCTATACCTGAGGTTGAGAGTTTCAAGGGGCTATCTGCCTAACCAGCGAAGTCTTCAGGATTGATCTGATCGAGGAACTCTCTAAATCTCTCCATTTCAGAGCTCTCGCCTGAGGCAGCTGCAACATCTTCGGCAACATCATCAGGTATTTCAATACCTACGTTATCTAATAGCTCTGAGTCCGCCAGGATATTGCTATGGGTACGAAGTGCTAAAGCAATAGCATCTGATGGACGAGAAGAAACACTTATTGATTTACCCTCTGGATCTCGCAGCAGCAGCGATGCCATAAAAACGCCATCTTCGATTGCTGTTACTTGAACTGCGGTCAAAGTTGCATCTAAAGATTCAACAATATCTTGCATCAAATCGTGAGTTAAAGGTCTAGGCGGTGTAACACCTTGTTGGGCAAAGGCGATTGCAGTTGCCTCTACGGCTCCGACCCAAATAGGCAAAAATCGGACACCATCAATTTCTTTGAGCAAAACGATTGGTTGGTTAGATGGCATCTCTATACGGACACCGACAACTTGCATAGCAACCATGCTCATGAAGAATCGAAACTATCGAAGGCGATTTAATCCGCCACGCACCAAAGATGCGTGCAAGCGAATCGAGAGTGAAGCAATCTCTTTTTGAACTTCCTCGGCTCTGGCTTTTGACTCTGTATTTTTCTGACGATTCAGAGGTGTTATGACTTGTTCGATTAAACCAATTTCGCGATCTGCTGCAGATTTAAATGATCGCAGGTGACGAGGTTCAATACCAAAGGTGCCCATTTCTGTTACCGCTCTTGCTACAGAGAGAGCATCACCGTCATAGTGGCGACCACGAGGCGCGATAAGTCCAAAAGATTCCAATTCCACAAGAGCAGCTTCGGTTAAACCGCTGGAATTAAGGAGTTCATCTCGGGATAAACGCATTTCGCTAGATTCGCCAAATGCTGATGGCGCCATTTCACCATCAACTGTGGCAAGTCGTGGTGTAGCAGTTGCTCCAGATGTCGCCGCAGGTTGTAATCCACGATCTAGCGCATCCAAATTTTCTTTGATAACGCGAAGTGGTAAATATTGATCGCGTTGCGCGAGCAGAACGTAGCGAAGTCGCTCTAAATCCGAACCGGTAAATTTGCGGTAACCAGAAGGAGTTCGCTGCGGATCAATTAATCCCTCTGACTCAAGGAATCTGATCTTTGAAATAGTTATATCTGGAAAATCTCCACGTAATTTTGTAAGAACTTCACCAATACTTAAGTAGGCGCGTGCTGGAACGCTCATTTCTTCTCCCCCAGAGATTTAATATGTGAATTACCGAAAAACAATGCGTGGAACTTACCTATTTGAAGTTCATCGCCCATGTGCAGAACTTGTTGTGTGATTGAAACTGAATTTACGTATGTTCCGTTCAAACTCTGTGAATCTACAATCGCGAAATCATCATTGTGGCGTTGGATGCGAGCGTGCTTACGCGAAACTGTGACGTCATCGAAAAAAACATCGCTCTCGGGGGAACGTCCGATAGAAGTGTCATCACTATCTAATAGGAAACGAGAGCCTTGTGCTGGACCACGATGAATAACGAGCATTGCCTTACGAGAACCAGTCGCACACACTTCATCAATAATGGCGCGAATGGATGGTTCGACTTTCTGTAAAAAATGTTGAGCTGGTGAAATCTCACCAGGTGTTTCGATGCTACGTAATCCAAGGTTGAGAGTTGAAGTTAATTCGCGTTCATTTTCTGCAGCTGCCACGAATAACCCTTCTCTCTATTTATGCGGGCTCACCTTGAACTTAAGGGTGACACTAGGGGGATGTAACCCTGCGGGTCAAGCCGTAATTGCAGCGTAGTCCGTGGCTGAAAGTAGGTTTTGAGGCTCTGAATCAACAGAAATTTCGAAGAGCCAACCTGTTCCGTACGGATCACTATTAATGGTTTCAGGTGCTGAATTTAAATCGGAGTTGATTGTAACAACGCTACCGGTGACAGGTGAGAATATTTCCGAAACGCTTTTAGTGGATTCAACTTCCCCACAAACTTTATCTGCGTTCAATTTTTCTCCGACTTTTGGCAATTGAACGTAAACGATGTCACCGAGTGCTGCTTGTGCGTAATCAGTGATGCCTACCCGATAAACCAAAGTTGTACCTGATGCAGCAACCCATTCATGCTCTTTGGTGTATTTCAGTGATTCAGGAATATTTGACATACATACCTCTAACTCTGCGAATGGGGTTCTGTGGCGCTAACCCTAATACTCCTGAAGGCATTATGGAAATAGATCCAACCTGTATATACGTACAGTGCAATCCCCCACACAGCAAAACCCCAGCCGATTGCAAAGGCAAAATCCCCGGCTAAGGATTTATGAGTTGCTAAGAGCAAGAGTGGAAACGCGTACAGAAGATTGAAGGTTGCTGCTTTACCAAGGTATGTGACCTCCATCAACTTCATGTTCCGCATCTTCAAGATTAAGGCTATTACTGCCAAGATCGCGTCTCTTGAAATCAATATTGCTATAACCCAGATATTTATTGCTTCGCGTTGATACAAAACTATAAGCGTGGCAAGAATATAGATCCGATCTGCCACTGGATCCAGCATCGCTCCTAATGCCGATGTCTGGTTCCATGCTCTAGCCAACTTACCATCTAGATAATCTGTAATTCCAGCTGCTGCCAAAATAGAAATTGCTATGACGTCTTGTTCGCGCACGAGAGCAAAATAAACAAAGAAAGGAATACCGATTAAGCGAAGGACGCTTAACGCATTAGGAACATTGATATTTTTGTTC
>CAITAV010000057.1 GCA_903890345.1 uncultured Actinomycetes bacterium | reverse complement strand
CCGGCTCCGATTACGCATACACGATTACCCATTGAATAATTATGGACTAAAACCTAAGTGGGTTGCCAGAGAATCGCATCCGATTTCTCTTCTCTCCACGATTCGATCTTGGGTGGTTCTAACTTTAATTCGGGCGGGTCGTGGATTTTTCAGACTTTTCCAGATAATTTTTGTTGAAATTAAAGTGGAAGCGGAGACCCACATGGGCAAAAAGATTAAACATATCAGTCATAAATTGATTGATTCGTTAAGTGATGGTGTCTTCTCGATCGCCCTTACTCTCTTGGGTTTGGACGTCGTGGCACTTGTGCCAGAAATCAGTCATAGCGAGAATCTCAATTCTGCATTTCTGGAACACTGGCCAACTTTTCTTTCATACACATTAGGCTTCTTAGTTCTTTTCTCAATGTGGTACGGCTATCACGCTATTGGCCAATATGTCGAAGGTACGAATACTTATTTGGTCTGGAATCACGGAGTAACCATGGCATGGGTTGCTTTAATTCCATTTGGCGTCGCTCTTCTTGCAGAAAATCTTAATACACCAAATCGCGAATGGGGAGTTTTCTACTTTGGCATCTTTTTATTCGGCCAATACTGGACAAACTTTACCCTTGCGCTATTTATGAGACTCAAAATCAAAGTTAATTTCACTGAAGATTTTCCGTATCCTGTGAAGAAAATGAAAAAAGTTTTCCCAGTTCTTTGGGCTTTTGGC
Organism: uncultured Actinomycetes bacterium; assembly: GCA_903890345.1. GTDB lineage: Bacteria > Actinomycetota > Actinomycetes > Nanopelagicales > Nanopelagicaceae > Planktophila. The sequence continues at coordinate 3,149 of CAITAV010000057.1, read as the reverse complement.
GCGCTTTGGGGAGTTCTTCTTGTGCCAATTTCCCTGATAAATCCGTGGGTTGCCCTCGCAGGCTATGGAGTTTTTGTAATCATGCAAGCAAATCCTATTGAATCCTTCAGCAGACTTATTCCGGTGCTGATTAAGCGGGTTTGAATTTAATTCGGGCGGGTCGTGGATTTTTTAAACTTTTCTAGGTAATTTTCGCTGCAAATAAAGTGGAAGCGGAGACCCACATGGACGGTCAGTTCAAACACATAAATCATAAGTTGATTGATTCACTCAGCGATGGGGTTTTCTCAATCGCTTTAACGCTGCTTGGACTGAACGTCGTTGAGCTGGTGCCAGAAATAACAAAGAGTGCGGACATAAATGCTGCGCTTATTGAACATTGGCCGACGTTCTTTTCCTATATTTTAGGTTTCCTTGTTCTTTTCTCCACTTGGTATGCCTATCACGCAGGCAGTCAATATGTAGAGGGCACAGATGCTTGGATTGTTTGGCAACACGGAATAAATATGGCGTGGGTTGCATTGATGCCATTTGGCGTTGCCTTTCTTGCTGAAAGTTTGAATGGCCCCAATCGAAAATGGGGAGTTTTCTATTTCGGAATATGTCTATTTGGAAACTATTGGACAACGATGATCTTGGCTGCCACCCGTAAATTCAAGTGGACTCTAAATTACAATGAGATGCTTCCAATTTCAGCAGAACTAATGAATAGAGCGACTCCTATATTTTTGGGCGTAACGGCGCTAACTGGATTAATACTGGTTTCAATTTCTTTGGTATTCCCATGGATAGCTCTTGCGGGATACGGACTGTATGTGGTTTCAAACATCAATCCAGTTGCCACTTTGAACAGAGCGAGACGGCGTATGGAGAAAATTCTGGTCAAGTAATTACATCAAACCTATGTGGGTTGTGAGGGACTCGAACCCCCGACCCGGTGATTAAGAGTCACCTGCTCTACCAACTGAGCTAACAACCCATTTGAAGTGGGTGACTTCAAATGCTTGGCAGACCCTATCAGCGCGTGGACTGTAATTACCACTTGCTCATGAGCGCCTTATTTAATGTGAATCCTGATATCTCTTGTATGACGCGTTAATTTCGAGTTCTGCGGCGTCGTGGCCGACCCATTCTCCGCCGTGGACTTCTTTGCCTGGTTCGAGGGTTTTATAGACTTCAAAGAAGTGCTTAATTTCTTCTAATTCATACATCGGAACATCTTTAAGATCAGTCAAATTTGATTTGCGGATATCTCCGGCTGCAACGCAGAGAAGTTTGTCATCGCCGCCTTTTTCATCAGTCATGCGAAACATTCCGATGACTCGACAGGAAACAACACAGCCGGGAAATGTTGGTTCATCAAGCATGACTAGCGCATCGAGTGGATCGCCATCATTTGAAAGAGTGTTTTTTACGAAACCATAATCATGTGGAAAACGAGTTGCAGTAAAGAGCATGCGATCTAGTCGAACTTCACCGGTGCGATGATCGATTTCGTATTTGTTGCGACTGCCTGCAGGAATTTCTACAACGACATCGAATATCACTGTCGTACTCCTTTAACTTTTTGTTGATGCAGGACAAGAAATAGTGGGGTGAGCGACGGGGCTCGAACCCGCGACATCCCGGACCACAACCGGGTGCTCTACCAGCTGAGCTACGCCCACCATGAGGTGCTAATACTACCCGCCAATGCGATCGGCTATCTCCTTTAATTGTGCGGACTCTGGGCCGGGGGCTGCAACAAAAACTGCTTCGCGGTAGTACTTCAACTCAGCAATCGAATCTTTAATGTCACCGAGGGCGCGATGGTTGCCAGTTTTTGCAGGGGCTGCAAAATAAACTCGTGGAAACCAACGGCGTGATAACTCTTTTACCGATGACACATCGATGGTGCGATAGTGCAAGAAGTTATTTAACGCGGGCATATCGCGGGCAATAAATGAGCGATCAACGCTGACAGAGTTTCCGGCTAGTGGTGACTTACCTTCGGTTGCGCCAGATGCAATGAGGTATGCAAGTACTTGCGCTTCGGCATCGGCTGCTGAAATTCCTTTAGGGATTTCGGTGATTAATCCGGAAGCAGTGTGCATCTGCGTTACGTATTCATTCATCGCCGCCAACTGCGCATCAGTTGCCTTGATGACAACGTCGACACCATCGCCGATCACGTTGAGTTCGCTATCGGTGACAAGGACGGCGATTTCGACCAAAACGTCTTTTTCGAGGTCGAGGCCCGTCATCTCACAATCAATCCAGATCAGGTGCGGGTGCTCAAGTGCCATGGGGCAAATGTATCGGCAGGAGCGCCGGTGAGCATTAATTTCATCACTCGTTCACCTTCTCGTAACCATCCATCCGCCCATTTTCTCTGGGGTAATAGCAGTATCTGCTCGTGACCACAGCAACAGCGCCACTGCCTCCAAAGCGCGTTATTACAACAAAGCCGCGATTTTCGGACAAAGTTTTTCGTGCAGTTGTTACAACTGGTGGTTTTTCATCACTCGTAATTCTTGGATTAATTTCACTCTTTCTTTTATATAACGGTTTAAACGTATTCAAATCTGAAGGCCTAAAATTTATAACTGGTTTTGATTGGGTAGTTCCACTTCCTGAAGAAGGATTAGCTGCGCAATACGGAATTGGCGCAATGTTGTACGGAACAGTTGTCATCGGATTAATTGCGCTCTTTTTTGGTTTCCCAATTTCAGTTGGCGCTGCGCTCTTTCTTTCTTATTACGCACCCGATTGGCTAAAGAAACCGATGGTGTTAGTTATCGACGTTATGGCCGCTATTCCATCCATCGTCTTTGGTTTATGGGGATTCTTTGTTCTCATGCCTCACGCCGAATATTGGGCGAAATTAATTCATAAGTACTTAGGCTTCATTCCTATCTTTGATATGCCAGCAAATGCATTTAGTCGTTCACCATTTATTGCAGGCCTTGTGCTTGCAATTATGATTATTCCAATTATTACTTCAATTTCTCGTGAAATTTTTGCGCAAACTCCACTTGATCGCATTCAAGCCGCATACGCACTTGGTGCTACAAAGTGGTCAATGATCAAATCAGTTGTATTCCCATACGGTCGTGGTGGTGTCGTTGGTGGCGCGATGCTCGGTCTTGGTCGCGCAATCGGTGAAACTG
>CAITAV010000056.1 GCA_903890345.1 uncultured Actinomycetes bacterium | reverse complement strand
TTGGTTTCAATGGAGCGCACTTTATTTTCTGACGCCCCCTGGTCTATGGGTCAATTCAAAGAAGAGTTTTCTGGAATTCCAAAGACTCGTTATTTCTTAGTTGCCTTAGATTCAGATAAACAGATCGTTGGCTATGCAGGCGTAATGGTTGTTGCATCTGGGGTGGATGCTGATGTTTTAACTGTTGCTGTGCTTCCCGAAGCACGCAGACGTGGGATTGCTCGTCACTTCATGGATTCGCTTGAAAAGTGGTCATCGATGCGGGTAGCTCCATCAATGATGCTTGAGGTCGGCGTCAATAACTCATCAGCGATTGCGCTCTATGAATCATTGGGTTATTCAATAATTAATACTCGCAAGAATTATTACGGTCCGGGCCTTGATGCTCACGTCATGAAAAAAGAGTTGTCATGAGCGCACCCCTTGTACTTGGCATCGAAACATCGTGTGATGAAACCGCGATTGGCATTGTCAAAGGTCGCACATTATTAGCAAATGAAATTGCATCTAGTGTGCAAGAGCATGCGCGCTTTGGTGGAGTAGTCCCAGAAATTGCTAGCCGCGCGCATTTAGAAGCGATGATTCCGGCTTTAAATCGCGCCCTAAAAACTGCCAAGGTTTCACTTAAAGATATTGACGCTGTTGCAGTGACGGCTGGCCCCGGACTAGTCGGTGCTTTATTAGTCGGAACATCAACGGCTGCAGCGATTGCTCTGGCTCTTGATAAACCACTCTTTGGCGTTAATCATTTAGCTGCTCACATAAGTGTTGATTATCTAACTCACGATAATCCACTTGATCCAACGATTGCGCTTCTTGTCAGCGGCGGACACTCATCTATTTTGCAAATTAATGACATCACATCATCTGTAACTTCCTTGGGTTCAACAATGGATGACGCCGCCGGTGAAGCATTCGACAAAATTGCACGTGTTATGGGATTAGGTTTTCCTGGGGGACCGGCAGTAGATCTAGAAGCGAAAAGTGGGGATGCCAACGCAATAAATTTCCCACGTGGATTAACGCAAGCCGAAGATTGGCGCACCCGCCCATACGATTTTTCTTTCTCAGGGCTAAAGACAGCAGTTGCTCGATATCTAGAATCAACACCTCATTACAAACGTTCAGATGTTGCGGCTTCTTTTCAAGAAGCAATCGTTGATGTACTTGTGCAAAAATCACTTGCTGCCTGTACGGCTACTGGTATTGAATCTTTAGTCATCGCTGGTGGAGTTGCTGCTAATTCGCGGCTTCGAGAATTAGCCGAACAGCGATGCGAAAAAGCTGGAGTGAAATTGCGGATCCCTTCACCATTGCTGTGTACCGATAACGGGGCGATGGTTGCAGCCCTTGGTTCACTTATGAGTAGCGCCGGCCGTGCTGCCTCAGCCATCGATTTCAGCGCCTCATCCAGCCTGGCAGTCACGACTGTAAGCCTTTAACCTTCTAATTTGCGCACGGTCAATAGCCACCCGTATTCTTGGCGTTAGCACTCAAGGGTCGAGTCTGCTAATTGCGACTTGCGGCCCATCCGTCGGAAATAAAGGAGTTATACCCATGGCTGTTGCCATTAAGCCGCTTGAAGATCGAATTGTCGTAAAGGCCAATGAGGCTGAAACAACTACTGCATCAGGTCTTGTTATCCCAGATACAGCAAAAGAGAAGCCACAAGAAGGCACTGTTGTAGCTGTTGGGCCAGGTCGCTTTGATGATGGCGTTCGCGTTCCTATGGATGTCAAAGTTGGCGATGTAGTTCTTTATAGCAAGTACGGCGGAACTGAAGTGAAGTACAACAACGAAGAGTACTTAGTTCTATCTGCTCGTGACATTCTCGCTGTTATCGAGAAGTAAATGGGAAAGATTCTAGATTTCGACGAGCATGCTCGTCGTGCGATGGAACGTGGCGTCAACATTCTTGCTGACACCGTCAAGGTAACTCTGGGGCCTAAGGGTCGCAACGTTGTTATCTCTAAGGCCTACGGCGCTCCAACAATTACAAATGATGGCGTAACAATCGCCAAAGAAATTGAATTATCTGATCCTGCAGAAAACATGGGCGCACAACTCGTTAAAGAAGTTGCTACCAAGACCAACGATGTCGCTGGTGATGGAACAACAACTGCAACAGTTCTTGCTCAGGCAATGGTTAAAGAAGGTCTACGTAACCTTGCAGCTGGCGCGCAACCTATGGATCTTAAACTCGGTATCGAAGCAGCAGTTGCTGCAGTTTCCGAGCGCCTTCGCGCTAACGCGACAGTCGTCAACGACAAGGCACAGATTGCAGATGTTGCAACTATTTCAGCACAAGATCGCAGCATCGGAGACCTCATCGCAGAAGCGATGGATAAGGTCGGCAAAGATGGCGTGATTACAGTTGAAGAAGCATCAACTACAGCACTCGAACTCGAATTCACAGAAGGTATGCAATTCGATAAGGGTTATATCTCTCCATACTTTGTAACAGATCAAGATCGCATGGAAGCAGTTCTAGAAGATGCTTATGTGTTGATCGTTGGAAATAAAATTTCAGCGCTCGCAGATTTGCTTCCGATTCTTGAAAAAATTGCACAGGCATCAAAGCCATTGTTAATCATTGCTGAAGACGTTGAAGGAGAAGCACTTTCCACTCTCGTCGTAAACCGCATGCGTGGAGTTTTCGCATCTGCTGCAGTGAAAGCACCTGGCTTTGGAGATCGTCGTAAAGCGATGCTTGAAGACATTGCAATTCTGACTGGTGGAACAGTTATCTCCGCAGAAGTTGGAATGAAGCTAGACCAAATCGGAATCGAATCACTCGGTAAGGCTCGTCGCATAGTAATTTCAAAGGATGCAACCACAATCGTGGATGGCGCTGGAGATAAGAAACTTGTTGCAGCTCGAGTACAAGAAATCCGTAATGAATTAGCCACCACAGATTCCGAATGGGATCGAGGCAAGCTTCAAGAGCGCGTTGCAAAACTCGCTGGCGGAGTCTGCGTAATCAAGGTTGGCGCACACACTGAAGTAGAACTCAAGGAGAAAAAGCACCGTCTTGAAGATGCTATTTCAGCTACCCGCGCAGCAGTTGAAGAAGGAATTGTTATCGGAGGAGGCGCTGCACTTGTGCACGCAGCCGATTCACTCGAAGGCGATCTCGGATTCACTGGCGATAAAGCAGTTGGCGTGCGCCTTGTTCGCAAAGCATGCGATGAACCACTTCGCTGGATCGCAGAAAATGCGGGACTTGAAGGCTACGTAGTTGTAGCAAAGGTTCGCGCAATGAAAGCACACGAAGGATTTAATGCTGCAACTGATGTCTATGGCGATCTTGCAAAAGATGGCGTCATCGATCCAGTTAAAGTAACTCGTTCTGCTCTTGCAAACGCTGCATCAATTGCTGCAATGTTTATTACGACAGAAGCGATTGTCTACGAACGTCCAGCAGATCAAGCACCAGATGCTGGCGGTCAAGGCCATTCACACGGTCCAGGTGGACATTCACACTAATTAAGAATATAAAAAACCCCTTCGCATAACGCGAAGGGGTTTTTTTATTAAGTCTGATTATGAAGCGTGAGAAACTTCTTTAGTAATTTCTTTTCCGATAATTGCTAGGCGATCATCTTCAGAAAGGCCGCCCCAAATTCCGTACGGTTCCTGCACTGCGAGTGCATGTGTGCGGCATTGCTGAATTACTGGGCAACTTGCACAAATAGCTTTTGCTGCATTTTCACGATTACGACGACGTGGGCCACGCTCTCCATCTGGATGGAAGAACATTTCAGATGGCATAGTGCGGCACGAACCCTCGTATTGCCACTCCCAATGATCTGCGATCGGTTGGGGTAAACGTGAAATTTCAGCCATACGAGCACGGTACAACCGTTGCATAGGTTGTTCAAGTATCGGCTCGTAATAATCGCCTGAAAGGGGCTTTCCAAGTGGTGAGTTGCCTCTCATCACGCCACGATAAGCCTGTGGAAGAGCTTCTAACCGTTGCAGCAGTGGCAAGACGCCTTGGCGTTGCCCCTGCGACTCTTCGTACCTGGGCTAGACGTTATGGCCTTGGCCCAACAGATCATGCAAGCGGTTCGCACCGCCGGTATTGCCCTGAGGATTTAGCAAAATTAACAATGATGCGTCGTTTAATAATTGCAGGGATGCCTCCAGCAGAAGCTGCCGCAAAAGCGTTATCTGATCGAAGTGTTATCACAGTAGAAAAAATGGTTGATGGTTTTTCTGATCGAAAAGAAGTAATCGAAGTTTTGCATAGTGCGGCACTGGCTCTTGATAAGAATTTTATCGAACGTGTACTGCGCAATGACATTGATAAAAACGGTGTTATTCGCTCATGGCAGGAAGTAATTGTTCCTGTCCTTATTTCGCTAGGAAAAATGTGGGAAACAACTGGAGAAGGAATTGAAATCGAGCATTTCTTCTCTGAGATTCTTAAAACTGTTTTACGCGAACGTGCATCAATGATTAAAAAACCAATTAATCCACGCCCGGTCTTGGTTGCATCCGTCGGAGAAGAGATGCACTCACTGGCAATCCACGCGTTAGCGGCAGCCCTTGCAGAACGAAATATTGAGTGCCATTTCCTCGGGGCCAGAACGCCCTTTGCAGCCCTTGAAGCAATGGTCGAAAAATTTGCGCCACCAGCAATTTTCTTATGGGCGCAATTAATTGAAAATGCTGACCCAACTTATTTCAGAGATCTACCCGCCGTTCGACCAGCACCACGAATTCTTTTGGGTGGTCCCGGTTGGAGCGAAAGCGATTGCGCAGAAATCATGAAAACCCCCGATTTGAACTTTGCATGCGAGGAAATCACGCGGGCAGTAGGGGCTTAAAGCACCGATAGACTCTGACCTTCTTACACAGTGGCTCAAGTGAAGGAGGGCAGCGATGAGTAGCGATACAGAAAAAATCGCAATGCTCGGCCTAACTTATGACGATGTTTTACTTCTGCCAGATGCCTCTGAAGTTGTTCCAAGTGAAGTAAATACGGGCACGTGGCTCACACGCACGATTTCCCTCTCCGTTCCTTTAGTTTCATCTGCAATGGATACCGTTACTGAATCTGCAATGGCAATTGCAATGGCAAAGGCTGGCGGAATCGGAATCATTCATAGAAATTTACCAATTGAAGAACAAGTCACTCACGTTAAGTTAGTGAAAAATGTAGGCCTTGCTGGCGCTGCAGTTGGTGTTGGCGATGATGGCTTTAATCGCGCACAAGCTTTAATCGAAGCAGGAGTAGATGTTGTAGTCGTTGACACAGCACATGGTCATCATCGCGCGGTTTTAGATGCGATCACTCGTATAAAGAAATTCTCTCCGACCACTCAAGTAATTGGCGGAAACGTTGCAACACGTGCAGGCGCACAAGCACTTATTAATGCTGGCGCCGATGCTGTAAAAGTTGGAGTTGGACCGGGTTCGATTTGCACCACTCGAGTTGTTGCAGGAGTTGGTGTTCCACAAATTACAGCAATTATGGAAGCAAGTAAGGCGTGTGCAAAAGCCGGCATTCCACTTATTGCAGATGGTGGATTGCAATATTCGGGAGACATTGTCAAAGCAATTGTTGCTGGTGCACACTCAGTAATGCTTGGTTCATTACTCGCAGGATGCGATGAATCTCCTGGAGAACTTATTGAAATTGACGGACGTAAATACAAGTCATATCGCGGAATGGGTTCACTTGGCGCAATGCAATCTCGCGGAGATAAAAAATCATATTCAAAGGATCGCTACATGCAGGATGACGTACTTTCAGAAGATAAATTAGTTCCAGAAGGCATCGAAGGAAAAGTTTCTTACAGCGGATCGGCTGCAGATGTTGTGCACCAACTAGTTGGTGGATTGCGCTCTGGTATGGGATATGCAGGAGCTGCAGATATTGAAACACTTCGACGTGAAGGTCGACTCATTCAAATTACTGCAGCCGGCTTACAAGAGAGCCATCCGCACGATGTTTTCCACGTTGCAGATGCCCCTAATTATTCGCAGAAGAACTAAGGAACCGAAAGGACAATCATGAGCGATATTGAAATAGCTCCAGGCAAGAGAGCCCGTCTGGCTTATTCCTTTGACGATATTGCAATCGTTCCTAGTCGTCGCACACGCGATCCACTTGAAGTTTCAACATCATGGCAAATTGATGCGTACAAGTTTGATTTACCAATGATGGCTGCACCAATGGATTCTGTTGTTTCACCCGATACTGCAATCGCAATCGGAAATCTTGGCGGCTTAGGCGTTCTCAACCTTGAAGGTTTGTGGACTCGCTATGAAGATCCTCGTATTCCACTTGGTGAAATTGCGTCTATGCCAGATAAGCATGCAACCAAACGCATGCAAGAAATTTATCTAGAACCAATCAAACCAGAGTTGATTAAGGAACGAATTAAAACAATTAGAGATGCCGGCGTTACCGTTGCTGCATCTCTTTCACCAGCGCGCACTGCTGAATTACATAAAGCAGTTATTGATGCCGGTGTGGATATATTCGTAATTCGCGGAACTACCGTGAGTGCCGAGCATGTTGCTGATGAAAGCGAAGCACTCAATCTAAAGAAGTTTATTTACGAATTAGATGTTCCAGTAATTGTCGGTGGCGTTGCAACTGCAACAGGTGCGCTGCACTTAATGCGCGCTGGTGCAGCAGGCGTTTTAGTTGGATTTGGCGGCGGATCTGCGCACACAACGCGAAAAGTTTTAGGTATTGAAGTACCTATGGCATCTGCAGTTGCTGAAGTTGCATCTGCACGTCGTGAGTATTTAGATGAATCAGGCGGACGATACGTTCACGTTATTGCAGATGGTTCTGTTGGACGAAGTGGCGACATTGCTAAAGCAATTGCATGTGGCGCGGATGCAGTAATGATGGGCTCACCACTTGCAAAAGCCACAGAGGCACCAGGACTTGGTTGGCACTGGGGATCAGAAGCACATCACCCAGAACTTCCACGCGGTGAAAGAGTTGCAGTTGGAACATCTGGAACATTGCAAGAAATTTTGCTCGGACCTTCACATGCTGCAGATGGATCTATGAATTTATTTGGTGCACTACGCCGCGCGATGGCAACAACTGGTTATTCAGACGTTAAATCTTTCCAGCGAGTAGAAGTACTTATACATCGTGCCTAATCCTCACGGAGTTTTGGTTGTTGATTTTGGTGCGCAATATGCGCAACTCATCGCACGCCGAGTCCGTGAAGCAGATATTTATTCAGAGATAGTTCCATCATCTATAACGGCTGCTGAAGTAAGTGCCAAAAGCCCTGAAGCAATTATTCTCTCCGGTGGGCCATCGAGTGTGTATGCAGAAAATGCACCTTCTATTGATGCTGCAATCTTTGCTCTAAACATTCCAATATTCGGTATTTGTTACGGTTTCCAAGCGATGGCTGCAGCTCTTGGCGGTGTTGTTAGCCAGACAGGTAAATCTGAATTCGGGCGCACTCAGTTAAAAGTTAACGCTGGATCAAAAGTATTTGCATCCTTACCAACAGAGCAACGAGTATGGATGTCACACGGTGACGCCGTAACCGAAGCACCATGCGGATTTAGCGTGACAGCTAGTACGAGCGACACATCGATTGCAGCATTTGAGAGTTCAAATGGACATCTATCTGGCGTTCAATTTCATCCTGAAGTTCTGCACTCAGAACACGGTCAAGCAATTCTTACCAATTGGCTCGTCAATATTGCCAAGTGTTCTACAACATGGACAACTGCAAATATTGCTCAGACTGAAATTGAAAAAGCTCGTAAACAAATTGGTGACAAAAGAGTTATTTGCGGACTTTCAGGCGGCGTCGATTCAGCAGTTGCTGCAGCAATAATTCAAAAAGCAGTTGGCAATCAATTAACGTGTGTTTTCGTAGATCACGGATTGCTTCGAAGTGGCGAATCCGAACAAGTTCAAAGAGATTTTGTTGCATCTACTGGAGTAAATCTTGTTGTTGTGGACGCTGTAGATCAGTTTCTTGATGCCCTCAAAGGCGTGAGCGATCCTGAAACAAAACGAAAAATCATTGGCCGCGAATTTATTAGATCATTTGAAAAAGCCGCCCGCGATATTGCAAGTGGCGGAGAAGTCGAATTTTTGGTGCAGGGAACTCTGTATCCAGATGTTGTTGAATCCGGTGGCGGCACAGGGACTGCAAATATTAAATCGCATCACAATGTTGGGGGATTACCTGATGATCTTAAATTTAGTTTGGTCGAACCCCTGCGCGCACTCTTTAAAGATGAAGTTCGAAACGTTGGCATTGAATTAGGTTTACCGGAAGAAATTGTGTGGCGCCAACCATTTCCTGGACCTGGTCTAGGCATTCGAATTATCGGAGAAGTAACCAGAGACCGTTTAGAAATATTGCGAGCTGCAGATCTGATTGCTCGTGAAGAGTTAAAGTCAGCAGGATTAGATAGAGATATTTGGCAGTGCCCAGTTATTTTGTTAGCAGATGTTCGAAGCGTGGGCGTGCAAGGAGATGGTCGGACATATGGCCATCCAATCGTTTTACGCCCAGTCTCTAGTGAAGATGCCATGACTGCGGATTGGTCACGAGTTCCCTATGAAGTTCTTGAGAAGATTTCGACACG
>CAITAV010000055.1 GCA_903890345.1 uncultured Actinomycetes bacterium | reverse complement strand
TTCCATGGCAGATATTGCTTCATTGAGGTTAGTCGGCAGAGTCTGCAAATCATTAGATGCTGATAATTCGTAATTCTTTTCAATTCCCTTAAGGCCGGCAGCAATCATCACTGCATATGCAAGGTATGGATTACAAGCAGAATCTGGTGATCTAAATTCGATGCGTGTGGAGTTTTCTTTTCCGGGCTTATACATAGGCAAACGCACCAGTGCTCCGCGATCACTTGGTCCCCAGTTAACAAGTGCTGGTGCTTCCCCACCACCATGCAAACGTTTATACGAATTTACCCATTGATTTGTTACGGCAGTTATTTCTGGGGCGTGAGTCAAGATGCCTGCAATAAATGAGCGACCAATCTTGGATAAATTAAATTCAGCCTTTGGATCATAAAATGCATTTTCTTCACCTTTAAACAATGAGACGTGCGTGTGCATTCCGCTACCTGGATGATCGGTAAATGGCTTTGGCATAAAGGATGCGTAGAAACCTTGATCTAGAGCAACTTCTTTAATCACGTGGCGAAATGTCATGATGTTATCTGCAGTGCTTAATGCATCAGCATCACGCAAATCGATTTCTTGTTGTCCTGGTCCACCTTCGTGATGGCTAAATTCAACAGAAATGCCCATAGCTTCTAATAACGTAATTGCTTGACGTCTAAAGTCATGACCGACAACTGCTGGTGTGTGATCGAAATATCCACCTTGATCAACTGGCACTGGTGCTTCGCCTTTTTCGGGACGTGATTTAAATAAGAAGAATTCAATTTCAGGGTGGGTGTAACAGGTGTAACCCATCTGTGCTGCTTTATTTAATGTGCGACGTAAAACATTTCTTGGGTCTGCAGGAGATGGAGAACCATCTGGCATCGTGATGTCACAGAACATACGCGCAGCACCTGGTGCTTCTGTACGCCATGGCAAGATTGAAAATGTTGCAGGATCTGGCTTTGCCAACATATCTGATTCAGTAACGCGAGCGAATCCTTCGATTGCAGAACCATCAAAGCCAATTCCTTCTGCAAATGCGTTTTCTAATTCGGCAGGTGCGATTGCAACGGATTTTAGAAAGCCCAAAACATCTGTGAACCACAAACGTACGAATCGGATATTGCGTTCTTCAAGAGTGCGAATCACAAACTCTTGCTGCTTAGACATTTCTTGCTCTGGGGTCATAGGCAGATAGTGCCAAAGCCGCGTTACGGCTGTGTTACGAAAATTACGCTTCGCTCCAGCGTGAAGTCATAGGCAAGCGGCGATCTTTACCAAATGCACGACTAGATACCTTGGTGCCAGGTGGATATTGGCGACGTTTGTATTCAGCCTTATCCACCATTGCAATAACGCGCATCACTAATGCGCTATCAAAACCTGCGGCAATTAGCGCAGCTGATCCTTGATCACCATCAACATAACGAGTAAGTAGCTGATCTAGTAATTCATACTCTGGCAATGAATCAGAATCCTTTTGATCAGGGCGTAATTCGGCGCTTGGTTCTTTTTCAATAGAGCGCTGCGGAATTGGTGCGACTTCGCCGCGAGCAGTGGCTTGAGCATTTCGCCATGTGGCTAGCGCCCACACATCTGTTTTATAAATATCTTTAATGGGAGCAAAGCCACCGACTGCATCGCCATAGAGAGTGGAATATCCGACTGCGAGTTCTGACTTATTTCCAGTAGCCAATACAAGGTGACCCTCTTGATTTGAAATACCCATCAGCGTTGTTCCGCGCACGCGGGCCTGAATGTTTTCAGCAGCCACTCCTTTAAGAGTTATGGATTTCATAAAGGATTGCACCATTGGCTCTATCTCAACGGTTCTAAAGTGAATGCCGGTATTGGCTGCAAATGCTGTCGCATCTTCGACTGAGTGCTCGGAAGAATACTTACTTGGCATTGCAACACCATTGACGCACTTGGCGCCCAAAGCATCGACTGCAATTGCTGCAACCAGGGCTGAATCAATTCCACCAGATAGGCCAACGACTACGGATCTAAATTTGTTTTTGGCGACATAGTCGCGAAGTCCCATGACAAGTGCGTTCCAGATTTCTTCGTTATCACTCATCCGCGCAGCAACTGTTGGTGCAAGAGAATCAGATGCCTCAATGCCACTTTCTGAAATAACAACATCGGGTGTGGATGTCTGCGTGGCAGAATCAATATCGACTACCAATAGTTGGTCTTGAAATTGTGCGGCTCTAGAAATAACTGCGCCTCTTGCATCAACGACAATGGTGTCGCCATCGAATACCAAATCATCTTGGCCGCCAGTCATATTCACATATGCCAAAGGTGCACCTATTTCCTTGGCACGCTTTTGAACAAGGGCTAATCGCACATCATCTTTATTGCGTTCATAAGGAGAGCCATTTGGAACAAGGACTAGACCAGGTTTTCTAGCAGCAAGATCTGCCAATGAGTGCCAAATATCTTCACAAATTGCGATACCTATATCTACGCCTTTGACTCGAAGAACTAGCGTTGAATCCCCTGGCACAAAATTTCGAAACTCATCAAAGACGCCATAGTTTGGTAAGTGACGCTTTGTATATGTTGCAGCGATTTTTGAGCCGTAAATGATGGCCACTTTGTTTTGGGGAGCACCGGATGAGGATTCATCGAGATAGCCCACGACTGAAACAATCGATGGATCTAGAGAAGTGACAAGTTGAGTCAGCGCTTTTTTACTTGCGCTTCTAAATGATGCGCGCATTGCAAGGTCTTCAACGGGATAGCCAGTTAAAACCATTTCAGGAAAAACAATGACATCAGCGGCAGCTTTTTTAGCCTGATCTGTGTATGTGGTTATGAGCGCAGCATTGCCTTGGAGATCACCAACTGTTGGGTTGATCTGTGCCAGTGCTACGCGCAACTTCATACGTTAAGCCTACTTCTAGTACCCTTGGGCTTGTACCCAGGGACTTCGCTTGAAGCCTTGAGGCTGGAGGTCTTTACATGCAATCCCTATATGGCGGAGCCACGCATCGTCGCGTAACCATCGCCGATTTAGCCGATGCGAAAAAACGCGGCGAAAAATGGCCGATGCTTACATCCTATGAAGAGATGACTGCATCGATATTTGATGAGGCCGGTATCCCTGTTTTATTAGTAGGCGATAGCGCCGGCAATAATTTCTTAGGTTTAGAAAACACAATCCCTGTCACTGTCGATGAAATGATTCCATTGGTCCGTGCAGTTGTTCGCGGATCCGAGCGAGCAATGGTTGTTGCAGATTTGCCATTTGGTTCATATGAACAATCCCCTGAACAAGCAGTTGCTACATCGACTCGATTCTTTAAAGAATCTGGCGCGATGGCGGTAAAGATTGAAGGGGCTCGAATTTCAACTGTTGAAAAATTAGTTGCCACCGGAATTCCAGTGATGGGCCACCTCGGTTTTACTCCACAATCTCTTCACCAATTAAGTGGATACAAAGTCCAGGGCAGAACCGATGGTGACTCGATTTTTGAAGCAGCGCTCGCCCTTGAAAAGGCTGGAGTCTTTGCGATCGTCCTTGAATTAGTCCCGGCCGAATTGGCTGCTCGAATTACCAAGGCCCTGACTATTCCAACTATCGGAATCGGAGCCGGCGTTGATTGCGATTCACAAGTATTGGTCTGGACAGATTTGATGGGCATAACCAAGAACCCACCGAAGTTAGCCAAGGCATATCGCAATCTGCGCACCGAAATGCTCGATGCAACGAAGGAATGGGCAGGAGATGTGGCGTCTTCTCGTTTTCCTGGCGCCGAACAAAGCTTTAAGTAATATCGCCCAGTGAGTAAATTCGCGATTGATCTAACGCCTTTAAAGAAATACCCCGACTTTCGAAACTTGTGGGCATCGGGGCTCATCTCTTACCTGGGTTCGATGGTCACATATGTCGCAATTCCATTTCAGATAAAGGAACTCACCAACTCATACGTTGCTGTGGGCATTGTCGGTGCTATCGAAATCATTCCGCTGATTGTCTTTGGTCTCTATGGCGGAGTTTTAGCTGACTATGTAGACCGCAAGAAAATGGTCTGGGCAACAGAGGCTGCAGCCCTTGTCTTATCGGGGATCCTCTTACTTAATGCAATGAGTGCCGAACCCAAGGTCTGGATTATTTATGTGATGGCTGGATTGTTTGCATCCGTTGATGGATTACAGCGACCAAGTGCTGATGCAATTTTGCCGCGCATCGTTGGTCATGCTGATTTACCAGCAGCCAGTGCACTCATGAGCCTTCGTTGGCAGTTGGGCGTGATCATTGGGCCAACAATCGGCGGCATTGTTATTTCAACAGTCTCTATTTCTGCAGGTTATGGATTCGATGTATTCACTTTTCTTATCTCGTTAATTTTTCTGGCCAAAGTCGGGTCGGTGCCTAGCCACCCAGAGGCGCAAAAGCCATCTCTGCGTGGTTTATTAGATGGAATCAAATATGCGTTTAGTCGTCAAGATTTATTAGGAACTTACCTGATTGATTTGGCTGCAATGTTTTTTGCAATGCCAACTGCGCTCTATCCGTTCTGGGCGGACCAACTTGGTGCACCGTGGGCACTCGGATTTTTGTATGCAGCAGTAACAGTTGGTTCTGTGGTCGTGACTTTGACCAGTGGTTGGATAAAGTCATATCGATTCCATGGTCGCGCCGTCATGTGGGCAGCAATTGGTTGGGGCGCAGCCATTGCGATGGCAGGAATTTCTAACTCATTGATTCTGGTGCTCTTCTTTTTAGCAGTCGCCGGTGGCGCCGACATGATCAGTGCACTATTTCGCGGAACGATCTGGAACCAAACCATCCCGGATAATCTTCGGGGCCGACTAGCCGGCATCGAATTACTTTCGTACTCCATTGGTCCACTAGCCGGACAACTTCGCGCCGCTTCCATGGCTGCTGCTACCAGTCTTACATTCTCGGTAACAGCGGGAGGTCTCATCTGTGTATTTATGGTTGCCTTACTGGCGAGTTTTTTGCCGAAATTTAGAAAATATGACGCCGAAACGAACGAATTTGCAGTTGAAATGCGCAAAATTCGCCAAATGGAGCAAAAAAACGGCGACGAAAAGTAATTTCGGCGAAAAAATGGGCAATTTTTTTAATTTATACATGCATTTTTTTACCGAAATGCACAAAATTAATAAAAAATAAATTTGCGACACGCGCTATCTTTTTTCTCTTATTAACTAGCATTACGGCGCAATTCCCGTCACACTTATCCACGAACAGGTTTGGGTGACGGATCCGAACCATTCCGAATGGAGAAATACGTGGCTGCAGCTAAGAAATCTGCTCCAAAGCGTCGCAAGAAGGCCGCTGCTAAATCAGCAGCACCAAAGCGTCGCCGTAAGAAGGCTGCTACATCAGCAGCTCCAAAGCGTCGTCGTAAGAAGGCTGCTGCAAAGAAGGCAGCTCCAAAGCGTCGTCGTAAGAAGGCTGCTGCAAAGAAGGCAGCTCCAAAGCGTCGTCGTAAGAAGGCAGCTGCTAAGAAAGC
>CAITAV010000054.1 GCA_903890345.1 uncultured Actinomycetes bacterium | reverse complement strand
CTCGGAACAACTTCTTACGGTCTTGCATATTCATCAGGCAAAGATGCTGCGAAGCAAGCAGCAGTTGCTTCATGGTTCACATATGTACTAACACAGTGCCCAACAAAGTACCCAGAAAAGGGCTTTGCACAGATCACTGGACCACTTGCTGATAAGGCAAAATCCCAGATTGCAAAGATCAAGTAATTAATCAGTAATAAAAATATCCCGGCTTCGAAATCTGAAGCCGGGATATTTTTTATTGCGTGCCTGGCAGGAATCGAACCTGCGACAACCCGCTTAGAAGGCGGGTGCTCTATCCGACTGAGCTACAGGCACCTGTGGTGCTCTTACAGGGCTAAGTCTACCGATAAGAACTAGTAAGGTTTCGTCCTATGGCTGAGTTCATTTACACGATGAAGAAGGCGCGTAAAGCGCACGGCGAAAAAGTAATTCTTGATGACGTCACACTCATGTTTTTACCTGGCGCCAAGATTGGTGTTGTTGGCCCAAATGGTGCCGGTAAATCAACAGTTCTTCAGATCATGGCTGGATTGCAGCAACCATCAAATGGTGAAGCGTTTTTAACTCCTGGTTATACCGTCGGCATCTTGTTACAAGAGCCAGTTCTTGATGAAACAAAAACAGTTCTAGAAAATGTTCAAGAAGGTGTTGCCGAAACCATTGCTTTGCTCAATCGCTTTAACGCAGTCTCTGATGAAATGGCCAACCCAGATGCTGATTACGACAAGTTATTAGCTGAGATGGGAACGCTGCAAGAACAACTAGATCACCGCAATGCGTGGGACTTGGATTCGCAACTAGAACAAGCGATGGACGCGCTTCGTTGTCCGGCGCCAGATGCTGAAGTAAAGGTTTTATCTGGCGGAGAAAAGCGCCGCGTTGCATTGTGTAAATTGCTATTGCAATCTCCTGATTTGTTACTGCTCGATGAACCAACTAACCACTTGGATGCCGAATCTGTTTTATGGCTTGAGCAACACTTAAGTAAATATCCAGGCACCGTCGTTGCGATTACGCACGATAGATACTTCTTGGACAACGTTGCAGAGTGGATTCTCGAACTCGATCGTGGCCGCGCTTATCCATACGAAGGTAATTACACGACCTATCTTGAAACAAAATCTGCTCGTCTTAAAGTTGAAGGTCAAAAAGATGCAAAGCGCGCAAAGCGTCTGGCAGAAGAACTCGATTGGGTTCGACAAAATGCAAAGGGACGTCAGACAAAGTCCAAGGCACGTCTTGCTCGCTATGAAGAAATGGCTGCAGAAGCTGACAAGATGCGTAAACTCGATTTCGAAGAGATTCAGATTCCACCTGGACCGCGTCTTGGAAATGTTGTTGTTGAAGTAGAACACCTGTCTAAAGGATTTGGTGATCGCTTACTCATTGATGATCTTTCTTTCACTTTGCCACGTAACGGAATCGTTGGTGTTATTGGACCTAACGGTGCCGGTAAAACAACTCTCTTTAAAACAATTATGGGAATGGAAGCCCCGGATAGTGGCAACGTGAAGGTTGGCGAAACTGTAAAGATTTCTTACGTTGATCAGTCACGTGGGGGAATTGATCCAAAGAAATCACTCTGGGAAGTTGTTTCAGATGGTCTGGATTTCATCAAAGTTGGACAAGTTGAAATGCCATCTCGTGCATACGTCTCTGCTTTCGGTTTCAAAGGTCCAGATCAACAAAAGCCTGCAGGAGTTTTATCTGGCGGAGAACGCAACCGTTTAAATCTTGCTCTCACGCTTAAGTTAGGTGGCAATTTATTGCTACTTGATGAGCCAACGAATGACTTGGATGTTGAAACATTGGGTTCACTTGAAAATGCTCTGCTGGAATTTCCTGGTTGCGCAGTCGTTGTATCTCACGATCGTTGGTTCTTGGACCGTATTACTACGCACATTTTGGCTTACGAAGGTGATTCAAAGTGGTTCTGGTTTGAAGGAAACTTTGAATCCTATGAACAAAACAAAATTGAGCGCCTTGGCGTAGATGCTGCTCGTCCACACCGAGTTACATACAGAAAGCTCACACGTTAATGCGCCACACAGCAAAGGTTCATGTGCGCTGGGATGATCTGGATGCATTTGGTCATATTAATAACGCGGCATATTTAGTATTTGTACAAGAAGCGCGCGCTGATTTCACATGGTTCACCCGCGAAAAAGCTGGGAAGAAGCCATTACTTGCAGACATGGTTGTTGCTCGTGCAGAAGTTGATTACATAGAACCAATCTATGACGGTGGCATGGAAATTGAGTGCCAGATATGGATTACTCGGATCGGCAACGCATCTTTTGAAATGGAGTACGAACTTATTCATAAGGGCGTAATTCGAGCACGTGTAAAAACTACTCAGGTAGCAGTTTCGTTAGAAACAAATCGATCCCGGCCGCTGAGTGATGAAGAACGTGAATTTTTAGGTGAATATCTTGAGGAAGCCAAGTAATTGAGTAAGCAAAGAGTTATTCACCCTGCCTGGTTCGCCGTAGGAGTGACATTCTTAACTCTCGTAACTGCCGCAGGATTTCGAAGTGCCTCATCAGTACTAATCATTCCGCTAGAAGATGCATTTGGCTGGGGTCGCGAACAAATCTCATTAGCAGTAGCGATTAACGTACTTGTGTACGGATTGGTTGCACCTTTTGCTGCAGCCCTGATGGAACGTTTTGGTATTCGCAAAGTCGTGATGTCCGCACTCACTTCAGTCAGTATTGGTTCTGCACTCACTATGTTCATGTCCGCTCCATGGCAGTTGATCGCGCTTTGGGGATTTGTCATCGGAATCAGCACAGGTTCACTTGCCCTGGTTTTTGCAGCGATAGTTGCAAACCGCTGGTTCGTTGAAAAACGCGGAATCGTTATTGGAGTATTAACTGCAAGTTCTGCAACAGGGCAACTTATTTTCTTACCTGGACTTTCATATCTTGCCGAGATGAATGGCTGGAAGAGCGTGTCATCCACGATTGCATTAGTTTCTATCGCTCTGGTTCCAATCATCTGGATTTTCTTAAAAGAAAGACCATCTGATGCTGGCGTACTTCCTTATGGGGCGCCTGAAAACTGGAGTGCGCCTGCAAAAAATTCAATGAACGCGGGCTCACTTGCAATTGATACTTTGAAACAAGCCAGTAAGAAAAAAGATTTTTGGTATCTAGTTGGTTCATTTTTTGTGTGTGGTTTATCAACTAGTGGATTAATTGGAACTCACTTTATTCCCGCGGCCCATGATCATGGGATGGGAACTACAACAGCTGCCTCACTTCTAGCACTCGTTGGAGTTTTCGATCTAGTTGGAACAATCGCTTCCGGTTGGCTTACCGACCGCTACGACCCGCGCAAATTACTATTCTTTTATTACGGCCTGCGCGGGCTTTCGCTTTTCTTATTACCGTCGATTCTTTTCGCAAGTGTTCATCCATCAACACTTGTTTTTGTAATCTTCTATGGTCTTGATTGGGTTGCAACAGTTCCACCTACGATCATGCTTTGTCGCACAATTTTGGGACCTGAACGTGCAACCGTGATTTATGGATGGGTATTTGCCGCCCATCAAATCGGTGGATCCATAGCAGCCTTTGGAGCGGCAGTCTTAAGAGTTCAATTTGGAAATTACGCAGTTGCTTTCTACATAAGCGGCTTTATGTGCTTGATAACTTCATATTACGTTCTTCAGATCGCGAAAGGTCAAACCCGCGAGGCAATCACTTCATGAGTACCTTGTACGAGGAAATCGGTAGTGAAGCATTTGAGCAATTAGTTTCACATTTTTACGCACTAGTTTCAATTAACCCTGTCATTGCACCTATGTATCCGAAAGATGATTTACATGGCGCAGCCCTTCGCTTAAAAATGTTTCTGGAGCAATACTGGGGCGGACCAACGACGTATACAGAAGAGCGTGGTCATCCGCGTCTTCGCATGCGTCACGCAGAATTTCATATTGATACAAAAGCTCGCGATGAGTGGCTAGCGTGCATGAGAGACGCTGTTGCTGATTTAAAAATTCGCGAGGATCTAAAGATCCAGTTGTGGGAG
>CAITAV010000053.1 GCA_903890345.1 uncultured Actinomycetes bacterium | reverse complement strand
ATTGCTCATGAATTAGATTTAGTTGTCACTGGTGCAAGTGACTATCACGGAACCGGAAAACTTAATTCATTAGGCGAAAACCATACCCATCAGGCACAATGGGAACGTCTTGAGTCAGAAGCGGACCAACGAAGGGTCATCAGAGCATGAACATTGGCGAAATAACCGCCGTAACATTTGCACTCCAAGCATTTGTGACCCTATTTGTAATTATGGATCCACCAGGTGCCACACCAATTTTTCTTGGATTAGTCTCGGATAAATCTCCGGCAACTCGTCGCAAACTTGCATGGCAAGCAGCAGCCGTTTCATTCATTGTTATTACAACATTTGCACTCTTTGGCCGTCTCGTGCTTTCTTATTTAAATATTTCACTTGAATCACTTCAAGCAGCAGGTGGACTTTTGTTATTAATCGTTGCACTCGAATTATTGATGGGTGGGCGACCAGGTTCAGAAAATCGCAAATCAAATAACATTGCACTCGTTCCATTGGGCACACCATTACTCGCTGGCCCAGGCGCAATTGTTGCGACGATGATTTATGTTCAAAAGATAGATAACGTAGGGCAAGGTATTGGACTAGCTGTTGCAGTAATTGCGGTCCACCTTGCGATTGCACTTACTTTGATGGCATCAACAACAATTCTTAAGGTTATAAAAGATACTGGCGTAAACCTTGTTGCAAGCATTGCAGGACTCTTACTTGCCGCCATTGCAATTCAAATGATCGCAGATGCAATAAAGGCCTTTACTGCGGCATGATTCCAGAACTTGGTTTGTTTTCACCCCAGAGCGTTGTATGGAAAATTCATAGTGATCAGTCGATGGTCGTTGGTGGAATCAGAGCGCTCTTGCAACAGGCTCTGCATCCGGCTGCTATGGATGGCGTAGCGAAGAACTCAAATTTTCGTGAAGATACTTGGGGTAGATTGCAACGAACCGGAGATTACGTTGCAACATTGAGTTTTGCCCCACGCAAAGACGCGGAAGCACTTGCAGCCAGAGTGCGTTCTGTTCATACAAAATTAGGTTTAGATGATCCTCATCTGCTCCTGTGGGTTCATATGTCACTCGTTGATTCATTCTTAGATATTGCGATTCGCTCAGGAATGCAATTAGCTCCACACGATCAAGACCAGTACGTAAAGGAAATGGTTGAATTTGCTCGTTTGGTTGGAATTGATCCCAAAACTGTTCCATCAAACACGCAAGAAGTGAAAATGTATTTTGAAAATATTGCGCCAGAACTTTATGCAAGTGATGATGCGAAACGTACAGCGTTATTTCTGGCAGTTCCTCCGATGCCAAATACCATTCGATTTGCGACTCCGGCTGCACCTGCGTGGGCAACTTTAAGCGCTTTAGCGACAGCAGCTCTTCCACAGTGGGCACGCAAACTTTATGCAATTCCTTCGTTGCCAGGCCAAGATGTACTAACAAATGTTGCTTTGGTCGCAACTCGTTCAACGCTAAAACTCTTACCTGAAAACATCTTTCAACCACCAGTACTCAAAGAAGCCCTCATTAGATGGGGGATTGCCTCATGAGTTCAGTAATTGCCGTAGCTAATATTGCTGGTGGAACTTTTAAAAGTACGACTGCACACTCCTTGGCGGTTGCAAGTGTTGAATACGGGAAGAAAGTTTTATTAATTGATTTAGATCCGAGAGCAGAATTAACATTTAATTTAGGGTATGAAAAATCACGACAAACTATCGTTGAAATTCTTCAGGGTTTATCACTTTCACAGAGTAACGACATTACAACTCCGGAAAGATTTGATTTTATTGGTGCGGACTCGCGGCTTGCATTGTTCAATGATGTGAATTCACTTAAAACATTTTTAAACTCTTTATCGATTCAGTACGATTTAGTAATAATTGATACACCAGCTCAGATCGATTCACGGCTGGCAATGGCTCTTTTGGCTGCAGATGCGATTGTGGTTCCAACTGGTGCATCCATTCACAGTGTCCGCGGTGCACTTAGTACATTAAAAATTGATTCTGAGGCTAAGAAGTTCATACTTGCCCTCGATGGATTCGCAGCGGATCAGATAAAACTCTTTGATAATGTCATTGTCTTGGATACGCACATTCCACTTACATCAGGCATTGATGTTGCCACTTCACAAAAACGCAGCGTGCTTTCTGTAGATAAGAGTTCAGATATTGCAGAAGCGTACCGAGAAGCGACATATAGCCTTCTCGAGCACCTTAATCATTTTTAAATTTCTTAGTCCGAGTTCGTTCACGTTTTTCAGTCGTTCGTTCTACTTTAGGCGGCGCATCAACCTTCACAGTTTTTGCTTTAACCATCCGTCCATTTGATCCAGCAGGAATTTTCATAACTTCATAGAGATGTTCTGAAGATGAGTATGTTTCTTCTGGTTCTGGTAAACCAAGCTTTAGCGCCATATCAATCATCTTCCAACGTGCCATTTCATCCCAATCAACAAATGTGACTGCAATTCCGTGGGCACCTGCACGTGCTGTTCGACCAATTCTATGAACGTAAGTTTTTTCATCTTCTGGGCATTGGTAATTAATTACGTGAGTTATTCCATCAATATCAATTCCACGGGCCGCGACATCGGTAGCAACGAGTACATCTGTTTTGCCCGCTTTGAAATCGTTGAGTGCTTTTTCACGAGCAGTTTGGGCCAGATCTCCATGAATTGTTGCAGATCTAAAACCTCGTTCAAGTAAATCATCAGCCGTCTTTTGGCATGTCCGTTTAGTGCGACAAAAGACAATTGTTGGGCCACGCCCATCGGCTTGAAGGATTCGTGCCAACATTTCTATTTTATCCATGGCATGCGCGCGATAAACATGTTGTTCAATCTTTGAAACTACTGCGCCTTCATCTTCATTATCTTGGGTACGAATGTGAATCGGTTGATTCATGAATCGGCGTGCAAGGCTAAGAATATCGCCAGGCATTGTTGCTGAAAAAAGCATTGTTTGCGAACGCTTTGGTGTGCTTGTAAATATTTTTTCAACATCTGGCAAGAAACCTAGATCGAGCATCTCATCGGCTTCATCTAAAACAAGTCGTGAAACTTCCTTAAGTTTGAGGTGTCCTTGGCGATATAGATCCAAAAGTCGTCCAGGAGTACCGACAACTATTTCAATGCCTGCACTCAGTGAATCTATTTGCGGTTCAAATGCTCGTCCACCGTATACGGCTAACGTTCTAATTCCACGATTATTTGCTAACTCATCAATATCTTTTGCGACTTGAATACATAACTCGCGCGTTGGTACAACAACTAAAACTTGAGGCGCACCTTTATGTTCCAGTCCTTGCCATTCTGCGTCATTTGGTGCGATAACACGTTCAATTAAAGGAATGCCAAATGCAAGCGTTTTTCCAGTTCCAGTTTTGGCTTGACCTATGACATCTCCATCAGCCAGTGCAATTGGTAAAACCATTTCCTGGATAGGAAAAGGTGAAGCAAAGCCATGCTCTTTAAGAGCAGCCTTGGTTTCTTGGCGAAGTGGAAGGTCTTCGAAAGTAAGTGACACTTATTGGGCGCCGAAACCGACACGACGATCGGTTTGTTCGCCAATTTCTACGTATCCAATTTTGTCTGCAGGAACCATTACAACTCGACCGCGAATATCTTCCAGAGTCAAAGCATCTCCAGATTTAAGGGCGGCGTTAACAGCGCTCTGAATTTCAGATGCTCCGAGTTCGCTCTCAAAATTTAGATCTGAATTTACATTTGTTATAGAGATTCGAACTTGAACTTTTTTAGCGCTATCGCTTTTCTTTGTGCTCATAGTTGCTAATCCTACCGATTAAATCCCATGCGAGTTTGCCAAATTATTTGCTGGGAAAGCCTGAAATTCCACGCCACATGAGATTTTCAACTAAATCCACTGCTTGTTGGCGGGTTAATTTGCTATCGCGTTCTAGCCAATGACGAGCAGTAACTTGTGCGCAACCGATCAATCCGACGCCGAGCAACATAGCAA
The DNA here is from genome assembly GCA_903890345.1 of uncultured Actinomycetes bacterium. Lineage (GTDB taxonomy): Bacteria > Actinomycetota > Actinomycetes > Nanopelagicales > Nanopelagicaceae > Planktophila. The sequence continues at coordinate 4,297 of CAITAV010000053.1, read as the reverse complement.
CTTCTTTTGGCAGACCAGTATCGAGGGAAATAATTGCACTCACGGCCGCAGCGCAGTCATAAGTCATGCGATTGAGTCTTTCAGCTACGGATGGTTCGACACTCATATCGCTTTCAAAAAGCAGGCGAAATGCTTCGCCTTCACTTTCAATAAATCCGAAATACGCATCAACAGTAGCGCGCACTCGGTTTGCGTTATCTGGTGTAGAAGAAATTGCTTTTTGGATTTCGTAAACAAGTGAATCAATATGAAGATCTAAAACAGCCAAATAAAGTTCTAACTTAGATGGAAAGTGCTGGTACAAAACTGGCTTGCTTACTCCTGCACGATCTGCAATTTCATCCATGGCCGCAGAGTGATAGCCAGCAGCAGTAAAAACTTCGAGGGCAGCAGATAGCAAAAGTGCACGGCGTTCATCACGTGGCAAGCGAGGTTTGTTATCTCGCAGATTGGCTGAAGTACTCATCACGGCTAATCGTAGAGGCAAAAGCCTTCAAATTGGCAGTGCTCTCGTGAGTACGGCAGAATAAGCGCATTGTCGTACTCCACATTCAGGACGGTTATGAATATCCCACCATTAGTTGATAAAGGTCCAGCACTCACAGTTGATGAAGTGCGTCGATACAGCCGTCACCTAATAATTCCTGATGTTGCGATGGCAGGCCAGCAACGATTGATGAATGCAAAAGTTCTCTGCGTTGGTGCGGGTGGACTTGGTTCGCCTGCTCTTATGTATCTTGCAGCTGCAGGTGTTGGCACACTCGGTATAGTTGAGTTCGACACTGTTGATGAATCAAATTTACAGCGACAAATTATTCATGGACAAAGTGATATCGGAAAGAGCAAGGCAATTTCTGCGAAAGAGAAGATTGCAGAGATAAATCCGAATGTAAAAGTGAAGGTCCATGAGGTTCGCCTAGATACAGACAATGTTATGGAGATTTTTTCACAATACGATCTCATAGTTGACGGCACTGATAATTTTGCAACTCGTTATTTAGTAAACGATGCGTGCGTTCTATTAAAAAAGCCATACGTGTGGGGCTCCATTTATCGCTTCGACGGACAAGCAAGCGTTTTCTGGGCCGAATACGGTCCTTGCTACCGTTGTTTATATCCAGAACCACCACCACCTGGCATGGTTCCAAGTTGCGCCGAAGGTGGCGTACTCGGAGTTCTCTGCGCGTCAATTGGATCAATTCAAACAACAGAGGCAATTAAGTTAATTGCTGGAATCGGCGAACCACTCATTGGCCAACTCATGATTTATGACGCACTTGAAATGTCATATCGAAAGATTAAAGTGCGCAAAGACCCTAAGTGTCCGTTGTGCAGCGAAAAACCATCACAAACTGAGTTGTTGCCAGATTATGAAGCATTTTGCGGAGTCCTTTCAGATGCGGCCGAAGTTGCAGTAAAAGACTCAACAATTTCAGTCACTGAACTCAAAGCAAAGATTGATAATAAAGAAAAGTTCTTACTAATTGATGTGCGCGAACCTAGTGAATTTGAGATAGTGAAAATTCCTGGTGCGATATTAATTCCTAAGCAAGGTTTCTTAGACGGAAGCGCTTTAGCTGGCTTGCCACAAGATAAGCCAATTATTTTGCATTGCAAATCTGGCGTGCGCTCAGCAGAGTGTTTAGCAATCCTTAAGAGTGCAGGATTTGCAGATGCAACCCATGTCAGCGGTGGAGTTGTTGCTTGGGCCAAACAAATCGATACATCTTTGCCGGTGTATTAAGTGCTAGATAGTTACAAAGGCTTTCGCTTACTTTTAGTGCACGCACATCCTGATGATGAAACAATCAATAATGGCGCAACCATGGCTATGTACGCGGCTCTTGGAGCACAAGTAACACTTGTTACCTGTACGCGCGGAGAAGAAGGCGAAGTATTGATTTCGGATTTGAGCCATCTAGCAAGTACTCACACCGATTCACTCGGAGGGCATCGCGAGATTGAATTAAAAGATGCAATGGATGCACTTGGCATTAATGATTTTCGTTTTCTCGGTGACGAATCAGTTAAGTTTCGAGATAGTGGAATGATGGGAACAGAACCCAACAATCGTCCCGATGTCTTTTGGCAAGCAGATTTAGATGGCGCATCAGCACATCTAGTTAAAGTTATTGAGGAAGTTAAGCCTCACGTACTAGTTACATACGATGAAATCGGGGGATATGGCCACCCAGATCACATTCAAGCTCATCGTGTAGCAATGAGAGCAAGTGAATTAGCACAGTGGAAAATTTCTAAAATTTATTGGAATGCAATGCCGAAATCTGTTTTGGCCGAAGGCATAGCAAAGATGAAAGAAATTGGATCAGATTTCTTTGGTGCCGATAATGTCGACGATCTCCCATTTGCTAAAGATGACGCGCTTGTAACCGCAATGATTGATGGCACAAATTACGTTGAACTAAAGATGAAGGCTATGGCCGCTCATGCAACACAAATCGAATTAGATGGACCATTTTTTGCACTCTCCAATAATCTTGGTCAACAAGTGTGGGGCCATGAGTATTACTCACTCGTTCATGGCAAGAAGAGCGAACCATTTGATGTTAATGGACGAGAAACAGATTTATTTGCTGGAGTAACTCCGGCATGAAGTTTATTTACTCAGCAGCCCTTGGAATCTTGACAGGCATAGCAGCAGTTTTGTTACATAGTTTTTATCCACCATTTGGTCTGATTCTGGCACTTGTTGGATCTGCAACAACTATTTGGGCGGTAGGTCGTCACTTTGGTGCAAGAAAATATAAATTAGTCGCTAGCCTGGCATGGGGTTTTATTCTTTGGCGCGCTTCAACATTTGGCGTCGGTAATGAATTATTAGTACAGGGCAATGCTCAAGGCAGCGCACTTGTTTTTCTCGGACTTATATCCTTATTTATTGTTACAGCAATGCCTGCGTAATTAACGCCAACTCCAACTTTGTCCCGACGCAGAATCAGAAATCTCTAATCCCGCATTTTCTAGGCGCAAGCGCAGCTCATCACTTAAGGACCAATTTTTGGAAGAACGCGCACGTTCGCGCTGCTCTAAGATATCTATTAACTCCGGTGTGAGTTCTTGAACTATCTGTATCCGTGAAAGTTCAAGGCCAAGTACCTGATCTGCATAAAGGAATGCATTAGCTTTTTGGGCATCAGTTAAATTGTTATCTTTTTCAACACTGCGTAGGTAGGTTGTTACACGAGGTGTATCTAAATCATTTTCGAGGAACGCCAGAATCGTCGGATCAATTTCAATCCTCTGAGTAGTGCCCCAGGTGGCAATTTTGTTCCGCCAACGTTTGATTGTGTCGTGGGCTGCCGAAATTGATTGCCACGATAAATCCATCTGCGATCTATAACGATTTTCAAGAAAACATAAACGCAGTGCAAGTGGGTCAAAACCTTTGGCGATTACATCATCTAAGAGCACCACGTTTCCGGCGCTCTTTGACATTTTTCGGCCTTCAAATAAAAGGTGTTCACCATGAACCCAGAGATCAACGCTTTCAGTACCTGTAATCGAATTTGATTGTGCACGTTCGTTTTCGTGATGTGGAAAACGTAAATCTATTCCGCCCACATGAACATTGATGTGTCCATGCAAAAACTTTAGTGACATTGCAGAACATTCAATATGCCACCCTGGGAAACCTGGTCCCCATGGTGAATCCCAGATCATTGCTTTTCTATCTCCAGCAGGTTTCCAAAGCGACCAATCGGCGTGAAATTTTTTCACTCCATCTTCAACGTATTCATAGCGGTGGCCAGGCTTTAGCGATTCCAATCGGTTGCCGCTAATTTGCCCATAGCCACTAAAAGATTGAGCGTCGAAATAAACAGTTCCATCTTCACCAACATAGGCCGAACCTTTATGAATTAACGCTGAAATCATTTCAAGCATAAGTTCGATGGATTCACTTGCACGTGGATATTTTTGGGCAGGAATAATGTTTAGATTGGCTAAATCGTGGTGAAAACGCTCTTCGTATTTTCGCGCGATATCGAAGGGATCAATCTTCTCCTTCTTAGATTGCTCAAGCATTTTGTCTTCTTGAAAATCATCAGACATATGCCCGACATCTGTAATATTTTGAATCATTTCAACGTTCAGCCCACTTAAACGAATCGTGCGAGCAATGAGATCGCTTAATAAGAAAGTACGAAGATTGCCAACATGAGCATCTCGATAAACGGTAGGTCCACAGCAGTACATAGTGACGGTTCCGTTAATGGAAGTAATCGCACTCGGTTTACGCGAGAAAGTGTCATAAATGGATAGGACCATCAGCAGCACT
>CAITAV010000052.1 GCA_903890345.1 uncultured Actinomycetes bacterium | reverse complement strand
TCAAAGCGCACAGTTGCTGATTTATACCGATCACAACGTCGTGGTGGCCGCGGAGTTAAAGGTGCGGCACTGAAACAAGACGATGTTGTCGACCACTTCTTTGTCGCGTCCACTCATGATTGGTTGCTCTTCTTTACAAACCAAGGTCGTGTGTATCGCGCCAAGGTTCACGAATTACCAGATGCTGGTCGCGATGCTCGCGGACAACACGTTGCAAACTTGATGGCGTTTAAGCAAGATGAACAAATCGCACAAGTTCTTTCCTTGAAAGATTACGAAGCGGCTCCATATTTAGTACTTGCAACTAAGAGCGGACTCGTTAAGAAAACTCCACTGGTTGAATATGACTCACCGCGCACAGGTGGACTTATTGCAATTTCACTCAAAGGTAGCGATGAAGTTGTCAGCGCATCCCTTGTTAATAAGGGCGATGAACTTCTTTTGGTTTCTAGAAAAGGTATGTCACTTCGTTTTACTGCAGATGATGAATCACTACGACCAATGGGTCGATCAACAAGTGGTGTCATCGGAATGAAATTCCGCGCAGGAGATGAATTACTTGCAATGGCGCGTGTTAATTCACAACTCGAAGGAAACTCATTTGTATTTACTGCAACCGATGGTGGTTACGGAAAGAAAACACCAATCGATGAATATCGTTTACAAGGTCGCGGTGGGATAGGAATTAAAGCTGCAAAGATCGATGAAGATTCACGCGGATCACTTGTCAGCGCACTTGTATTACAAAACGATGATGAAGTTCTTGCAATTACATCTGCCGGAACAGTGATGCGAACACCTGCAGCAGAAGTGCGCCAAACAGGCCGTGATTCAATGGGCGTGCGCTTGGTAAACCTTGATGAAGGCGCAGTTCTCCTCTCAGTGACCAAGAACAGCGAGGATGAAATACCCGCGAAAGATGTGTAGAGTTCACCCGAGTTTGGGCTCTTAGGAAGTTCGGGGTAACCTTGCGCTTCTGTAATTAGTGGAAACACTTTTTACGGGCCTATAGCTCAGCCTGGTTAGAGCGCTTCCCTGATAAGGAAGAGGTCGATGGTTCAAGTCCATCTAGGCCCACCCCGCTCTAAAACGGGGACCTAGCTCAATTGGTAGAGCACCGCCTTTGCAAGGCGGGGGTTAGGGGTTCGATTCCCCTGGTCTCCACATGACAACTACTGCAACCCTTCACACATCACTCGGTGACATTGTTATCGAGTTGTTCCCAAATCATGCACCTAAAACTGTTGCAAACTTTGTTGAACTAGCAACTGGTGCACGCGAGTGGACTGATCCACGCACTGGCGAAAAAACAAGTGCCAATCTTTACGATGGAACAATTTTTCACCGCGTCATTGATGGCTTCATGATTCAAGGTGGAGATCCACTTGGTCAAGGAACTGGCGGACCCGGTTATCGCTTCGCAGATGAATTCCACGGCGAATTAACATTTGATCGCCCATACATTCTTGCTATGGCAAATTCAGGACCAGGAACAAATGGTTCACAATTCTTTATTACTGTGGCTCCAACAACTTGGCTTAATCGCAAGCACTCAATCTTTGGTGAAGTAAAAGATGCCGCTAGCCAAGCAGTTGTCGATGCAATCGCAAAAGCAAAGACTGGCGCGCAAGATAAGCCATCTACACCAATCACAATTAATAGCGTCACAGTTAAGTAATACATGGCTTCATTGAAGCGCTCG
>CAITAV010000051.1 GCA_903890345.1 uncultured Actinomycetes bacterium | reverse complement strand
CTAAACGATTGGCAATACCAGGTCGAGCATTTGCCTCATGGATAACAATTGGGACACCACATAACTTCGCAGCCAAATACGAAGCTGCACTGACATATCCACCAAAGCCAATGAGAAGTGATGACCCTTTAATAATTGAGCGAGCCTGCATTACGGCTTGCAATAAATTTAAGGGTAGCAAGAGAACACCTAGTGAAAATCTGCGAGCCAGTACAACTTTCTTAATTGTCCGAAGAGTAAATCCTGCCGCCGGTACCAATGTGGTTTCTAATCCTTCTGAAGTGCCAATAAAAATACATTTATCAGCAGGGTTTTCTTTCATCCACTGGCCAGCTACAGCGAGAGCGGGTTCGACGTGACCTGCTGTTCCCCCACCTGCAAAAATAATTGTTTTCATCGATTAGCTTCCAGATCTGCCATCGCAGCCGGATCACGCCTTGCCGCGCCCAAAACAAAACCTAAAGCAAAATAAGTTGCAACTAAAGATGAGCCTCCGTAGGAAACCAGCGGCAAAGTAACACCCACAACTGGAATCAATGATGTTGCAGAACCAATATTCATAATTGTTTGAAACGCAATCCATGTACCAATTCCAGCGCACGCATACTTTGACATTGGATCACTTGCTCGTAGAGCAATTCTAAAAATAGAAAAAATCAGTGCGCTAAAGAGTAGAAGAATTATGAACGTACCGAACAAACCTAACTCTTCTCCAATAACTGAAAAAATAAAATCTGTATGTGCTTCAGCCAAATTTCCCCATTTTTGACGACTTGCACCTAGTCCCACTCCAAAGAAGCCACCACTTGCCAGCCCTAACAAACTGTGAGCTGGTTGCCACCCTGCATTCTTATAATCTTCGGGTGCAAATGGATTGAAAACTACAAGTAAGCGCTGTGCTCGATACGGTGACATCGCAATGGCCACAGCGATGAGAGAAAAACCAGCCGCAGTTGCTGCTCCGAAAATCTTTCCTGAAACCCCAGAAACCCAAAGTAAGCCAGCCAATATTGCAGCAAAAACTGCGGCGGTACCCAGATCTTTTCCGAGCATGATTAACGCCATTACTAAAATAAAACCAGGAGTAATCAAGGCAAGAACGTTTGTTTTATGACGACCAGCGTGTTCGCGTGTAGCCAACATATGTGCCGCCCACAAAATCATCAGAAATTTAACAATCTCACTTGGTTGAATATCTATAAAACCTAGGCTGATCCAATTTCGATTACCGTTTACTTCTTTTCCTACTCCTGGAATTGCAACAATTATCAGAACAATTCCTGAAAACAAGAACCCAAACCGAGCTAATTTTCTCCATCGATCTAATTTTTGTCGAGATGCTAAGTACCCAAGTGGAATCGCGATGAATAGAAAAAACAACTGGCGCCCAATGATAGAAAAAGAATTTCCCTTATTCTCAAGAGAGTAAATTGAAGAAGCTGAAAAAACCATGATGGCCCCAAGAATGCTTAGAGCAAGGGTAGACCACATCAACATTTTGTAAGAACTAGATGGTTTTGCTAAGAATTTTTGTGTAGTTTCATTCACTAGCAATCACCTTCTTTACTGCTTGTGCGAAGCGATCGCCACGGTCTGCATAATTGGTAAATTGGTCCATAGACGCGCATGCAGGGGCTAATAAAACGGTATCTCCCTCGACTGCGAACTCACGTGCTGCTGCAACTACATCTTCCATCAAAGAGTTTTCGGCAGATCCAATGTGATATTGCGCAGGTGTATCAATTTCCACAATTGCTATATGCGGTGCGTTATCTCGAAGCGCGTTGGCAATAAGTGATCTGTCTTGGCCAATTAATACGGCTGCTTTGATGCGCTTGCTGCAACGTTTCACTAACTCATCCATACGAGCGCCCTTTGCAAGGCCCCCAGCGATCCATACAACAGATAGCGCCGACATAATGGATGCACTAGCTGCATGGGGATTCGTTGCTTTGGAGTCATTAATCCACGTAATCCCACCACTGTTTAAAACTTCTTCAATGCGATGGCGTCCGGGAGTAAATGCAGCAAGAGCACTTCTAATGCTTTCGTGATTAACCCCGGCTGCTCTTGCTAATCCCGCTGCCGCAAGTGCGTTTGAAACATTGTGCGGAACAGTGGGTTTGATTTCGTTAAGTTCGCAGATCATCGCTGCTTCTTGTGGATCTGCCACAAATGCACGATCAACTAAAAGCTCTTCGACAACTCCAATTTCTCCTGGACCTGGTGTCTCTAAAGTGAAGAATACTTTTCTACCTTTCCAATGAACGGAGCGTTTAACTACCTCTGAATCATCTGCGTTTAGTATTCCTGTTGAGCTCGAATCTAGAAGTGAAATCTTTGTGCGTGCATACTCTTCAAAATCTCCGTGCCAATCAGTGTGATCATCTGCAATATTTAGAAGTGCACTAGCAGTGAATTGAGCGTTCTTCATCCAATGAATTTGAAATGATGAAAGCTCAAGAACTAGAACATCGTATTTTTCTTTACTTTCGACGGCATCAATAACTGTGTCACCAACATTTCCGCATGCAATCGCATGTAAACCGCCTGCGCGCATGGCAGCTGCTGCCATTTCAACGGTGGTGGTTTTGCCATTTGTGCCGGTGAGTGCGAACCAGCGCTGATGCGGTGCTTCCTCTGCTTTGATCATCCAAGCAAGATCAATTTCATTAGTTATAGGTATGCCAGCATCTTCTAATTTTCGAATTAATGGATGGCTTGGTTTCCAACCCGGTGAAACTACAGCACTCTCCCACTCGCTCGCATCAACATTTTCTGTCAGCAGAGTTGTAAAGGCACCCTCTTCGATTTTTTTATCATCTGCTATAGCAATAATTGCGCCCCTACGCGTTAAAGAATTTGCCAGTGCAGTTCCGGTTACGCCGCCACCTAGGATAAGAATTCGATTCTTCGAAAAATTAAGTGGCATCTGAATCTTCTTAAACGCTTACCCATTGTGCATAAAACAGACCCAATCCAAGGGCAACGCTTAATCCAGCAATAATCCAAAAACGAATAACAATTGTTACTTCTCCCCAACCAATTAATTCAAAGTGATGTTGAAGTGGAGCCATTTTAAAGACTCGTTTTCCACCAGAAATTTTGAAGTACAGAGTTTGAATAATTACAGACATAGTAATAATTACGAATAATCCGCCCAGCGGAATTAGAAGCAATTCGACGCGCAAAGTGGCTGCAAGGCCAGCAAGTGCTCCACCGAGTGCGAGTGAACCAGTGTCTCCCATAAAGATTCGCGCAGGAGATGCATTCCACCATAAAAATCCTGTACACGAGCCAGCAAAAGCTGCTGCAAGAACTGCTAGGTCCAATGGATCGCGCACTGCATAACAATTATTGGATGTAACCAGTACGCAGCTCTGTCCAAATTCCCAGACGCCAATAAGAACGAAGGCTAAGAAAGTCATAACGGATGCACCGCTAGCTAATCCATCGAGTCCGTCAGTGAGATTAACTCCATTGCTGGTAGCCATAACCATTAATGCAATCCATAAAACAACGAGCACTGGTCCGAGAACTATTGAAGTTTCTCTGACTGTAGATAAGTTAAGTGAGATTGGCGTTAGCCCACCAAGGTCTGCGAATTGAATGCCTAGGTAGCCAAAGAGTGAAGCGATAATCGCTTGGGCAACTAGTTTTTGCTTGCCACTTAGTCCGAGAGATTGCTTGCGCGAAATTTTGAGATAGTCATCCAGGAAGCCAACAAAACCCAGTGCAACAACTAGCCCTAGTACAAGTAATGCTGACACCGTTGGTGGGCGACCTGAAAATAGATGAGCAACGGCATATGCAACGATTGTTGCAACGATGATGATGATTCCACCCATTGTTGGAGTACCGCGCTTGGTGTGGTGTGAAGTTGGGCCGTCATCTCTAATAACTTGGCCAAAACCACGCTTTGCCAAAATACGAATAAGCAATGGGGTGCCAAAGAGTGAGAACAACAGAGCGAACGCGCCTGCAATGAGAATAACTTTCACTTTTTATCCTCTCTGCGCATTTCTTTCCACGAATCTTCAATACCTTGGCTGAGTATTTCAAAGTGCTCAGATCGTGAAGCTTTCACAAGTACTACATCCCCCGGTTCGAAGTGCGAAACGAGTGAGAGTGCATGAGCGATGTCTTCGCAGTAATGAAGCGTAGTAGCACTCTGTGCTGGAATGCCTTCAGCAAATGCTCGTGTTCCGATACTCACAAGATGGTCAATACCAAGTTCGTGTGCATGTGCTGCAACGGATGCGTGAAGGGCGTTGCTTTGTGCGCCAAGTTCATGCATCTGTCCTAAGAAAGCCCATGAGGATCCACCACTTTCTTGCGTAAATAAAACTAAAGAATCAAGTGCTGCATTCATGGACTCTGGATTTGCATTGTATGAATCATTAATTATCAATAAGTCTTGCACATCAGTGATCTGCATGCGCCACTTACTCGCAAGATCTGCCGTTGATAATCCACTAGCAATTACTTCAATAGGAATATCAAGCGCCGTGCATACTGCTGCTGCTGCGAGTGCATTTGATATTTGGTGAGCACCAATTAAACGCATGCCAACCGCTTCTCGACCTGCTGGAGTCACAAGGTCAAAGTGCGGACGTGCTTCTCTCATTTCAACATCGGTTGCACGAACATCGTCGCGAGAATCTTGGCCAAAGTAAATAACTTTTCCTTTGTGCAGCGAATTCATGGCTTTTGTATGCGGATCATAAGTTCCGAGTACTGCCACTGCATCTGGTCCTAGCCCTTGAATCATTTCGCTCTTTGTTTCAGCAATTTTTTCAACGCTTCCAAATTCACCTAAGTGCGCAGTACCTACTCGTAGAACAACTCCAACATTTGGTTTTGCCATTTCACACAACGCGGCAATATCGCCTTGATGACGAGCTCCCATTTCGAGGATGCAATATTTAGTTTCTGCATCACATTCAAGGAGCGTAATAGGAGCGCCTAGTTCGTTATTAAACGACGCTTTAGTCCACACGCATTCTGCGCGACTAGAAAGTATCGATGCCAATAAATCTTTTGTAGTTGTTTTGCCACTGGAACCCGTAATCCCAATAACTTTCAGATCTGGCAACTGCTTGCGAACATAACTAGCTAGGGCTCGCACAGCAATTAGTACATCTGAGACAACCACGCCATTTCCTTGTACTTCACGAGTTGTCATAGCGCCTGTAGCACCTCGAGATTGTGCGTCTTGGGCAAAATTGTGACCATCTGCTGCTTCGCCAACCAGAGCTAAAAACAGTGAACCTTTGCTCGCTTCTCGTGAATCAAAAACTGGAGCAGCTGAGATTACTTTGGTTGAATCACCAAATGTTTTTCCGCCAACAATTTTCGCAATTTCTTCAAGAGTAAGTGCAATCATTTCTTAGCCTCGATAGCGTGTGCTAAAACCAAGCGATCATCAAATGGATGTACCACTCCGGCAATTTCTTGACCACGTTCGTGACCTTTTCCCAACACAATTACTACATCACCAGGTTGGGCAAGATTCACGGCTAATTTAATTGCTTCTGCTCGGTCTTGCACAATAGCGCTGGGCTCTGAAATCTTTAATCCGTGCGTCATCTGTTCAAGGATTGTCTTTGGATTTTCAGAACGTGGATTATCGCTAGTAAATATTGCAATGTCGCTGCGCAGGGAAAGTTCCTGGCCCATGGCGCTGCGCTTAGAACTATCTCTGTCTCCACCGCAACCTAATACGCCAATAACTTTCTTATCCGTCATTTCGCGGGCAGCTGCCAAAACACGTGCGACAGCGTCAGGACTATGGGCGTAATCAACAAGTGCTGTGAAGTTTTGACCCAAACTTACGGGTTCAAGTCGACCAACTGCTCCGACTAGATGTGGAATCAATGTTGCTATATCTATTGGATCAATACCTGAATCAACACATATTGCAACAGCCATAAGTAAATTATCGAAATTGAATCCACCTCGAAGAGATGTACGACTATCAATCAAAACTCCACCTACGCCACGGATTGAAATGTCACTGTAGTGAATTCCCTCTTCGATTCGTGTGTAATGCCATGTTGCATCTTCATTAAAGCGTGAAAGCGTCTGCACTGGTAACTCTGTATTTGCCGCCAAAATTTGACCGTATGAATCATCGATATTTATAAACGCATGATCTGCATATTCATAAGTAAATAACTTTAACTTGGCTGCGAAATATTCATCCATGCTGCCGTGAAAATCTAAGTGATCTTGAGAAAGGTTTGTAAACCCAACGGCTGCAAAATAGCTTCCACGAACGCGCTCTAGGGAAATTGCATGGCTTGAAACTTCCATAACCAAGTTACGGCAATGACGCTCTCGCATTGTGGCAACCAGTGACTGAAGTTCTGCCGATTCTGGAGTTGTGCGAGTGCTAGTGAGAACTTCGCTTCCTATGCGTGTCTCTACTGTTCCTATTAACCCGCTTTCTTGACCCGCGCTTTGAAAAATTTGATGACACAGAGTGCTTACTGTCGTTTTTCCGTTAGTTCCCGTAATTCCAATGCTAAACAAATCGCGCATTGGCTCGCCATAAAACCAAGAAGAGAGTATGCCTGCGCTTTTGCGTGGGTTTGCGACAATGAGAACTGGTAACCCTTTAATTAACTTTGCACCATCTGCATCGGTTAAAACTGCCACCGCTCCTGATTTGATTGCATCCTTTGCAAAAGTTGCACCATGAACTTTGGCACCGGCGAAAGCACAGAATAGATCTCCTGGTTCAACATCATTACTAGAAGTTGAAATTCCTGTAACTGCAATCTTTTCTAGATCACTTCCAGATAACTCTGTACTGGCGCTGAGAATAGAAAGTACTGATGAGAGTGTTCTTTGACTCTGCGTTAATGGGCGAATCATTGTCCTGAAGCTTTCGAAACGAATGTGGAACTCTTATTGAGAGCGGCTTGCGTTAATGCTACGGGCTGAACCACTGTGTTCGTCGGAGAAATATGTCTGGATTGCAAAACAAAAGACATAACTTCTTTAAATACTGGACCACCCAATGCTCCACCCCAGTGCATGCCTTGTGGGTTTTGAATGGTCACGCTGATGACGTACGCAGGTTTATCTGCTGGAGCAAAACCAATAAATGAAGCGGTGTAACCGCTATAGCAACGACAGCTATCGTTAAAACGTTCTGCTGTACCAGTTTTACCAGCAACTCGATATCCAGGAATTGCAGCCGTTGGGGCAGTTCCTTTGGCAGAAACAACACTTTCCATCATCAAGCGAAGTTGTGCGGCCGTATCTGGGCTTAGAACTTTTTCTGTTGTGCGTGATTGTGCGGGAGTGAAGTTTCCTGATGAATCACTTGTGCCTGCAATAACAGTTGGTGAAACGCGAATTCCATCATTTGCAATTGTTGCAAAAACACTGGTGGCTTGCATTGCAGTTACAGAATATCCATGACCGAAAGCGATAGTTGGAGCAGACGTTCCAGACCAACTTTTGACTGGATGCAAAATGCCTGAAGATTCACCTGGTAATCCTGAACCAGTTTTTTGGCCTATACCGAACTTACTCAAATAATCATGCAAAGTATCGTTACTGAGTGTTTCACCGATTTGAATAGAACCGGTATTACTTGAAACAGCAAGAATTCCTGTGGCAGTTAACTTCTGCGTTGGATGGCGCTCGTGATCATGAAAAGTGGCATCGCTTCGTTTTAAAGAATAAGGAACGTTAAAGATACTAGTTGGAGTAATTTTCTTTTCTTCTAGTGCGGCGGCCATGGTCATCACTTTGCCCGTAGAACCTGGTTCGTAAACCTCTTGCACAGAATAATTTCGCATTAAGTTCAGTGAAACGTTCTTTGTGTTATTTGGATCAAAAGTTGGTGCGGTCGCGTGAGCCAAAATATGGCCTGTCTTTGGATCCATGACAATCACAGTTCCACTTAAGGCATTAGATTTTCGAACAGCATCTGAAATTGCCTTTGAAGCCACCCACTGCACATCGCGATCAATTGTCAGGCGAATACTTGTACCCTTTTTAGCCGAAACTATTTCTGATTGTGATCCTGGTATTTCAGCTCCTGCTGCACGAGCGTATGAATAACGTCCAGTAGTGCCTGTAATAGTTGAATTCATACTTGATTCAAGTCCTGTTGCACCAATGCCATCGTTTCGAACAAATCCAATAAGGGAAGCCAGCAATGAACCAGATGGGTAATCACGTATATATCCACGCT
>CAITAV010000050.1 GCA_903890345.1 uncultured Actinomycetes bacterium | reverse complement strand
GGGGTCGCAAACACCCCCGATACCAAAATCAGGAAGGTCGGTCATGTTAGATAAATACTTCAAAATCACACAGCGTGGATCAACAGTTGCTCGCGAAGTTCGCGGTGGCTTTGTTACGTTCTTCACGATGGCATACATCGTGGCACTTAATCCGCTCATCATCGGTTTAGCCAAAGATGCTGATGGAAAATTCTTAGGTGGCGGCGATGCACCTAACCTCGCAATGGTTGCAGCAGCAACAGCTCTTATCGCTGGAGTTCTAACAATTCTTATGGGTGTTGTTGGTAATTATCCATTGGCATTAGCAACTGGACTTGGGTTAAACACCTTCGTTGCTGTTGGTATTGCATCCAAGATGTCCTGGGCTGACGCAATGGGTCTAGTAGTCCTAGAAGGACTCATCATCACGGTATTGGTTCTGACAGGATTTAGGACTGCCGTTTTCCGTGCAGTACCAGCACAGTTAAAAATCGCTGTTTCAGTTGGTATCGGATTATTCATAGCCCTTATCGGTCTAGTGGATGCAGGTTTCGTCCGTCGTACAGGTTCTGGTCCAGTGCCAGTAACTCTTGGCGATAACGGAACGCTCGTCGGTTGGCCGATCATTATTTTTGCGTTAGGCCTATTTTTAATGATCACATTGATGGTTAAGAAAGTTAAGGGAGCGCTATTAATCGGCATCGCTGTAGCAACAGTTGCGGCTATTGCGGTTGAATCTGCATTCAAAATCGGACCAAACTTTATCGCCCCAGATAAAGTTAATCCAAAGGGTTGGGGACTCAATGTTCCTAGTGTTCCTTCAGACATCATTGCTACTCCAGATTTCGGACTACTTGGACACTTCTCACTCTTCGGTTCATTTAGCCGCATTTCAGCAGTTGCTGCAATTCTGATTGTCTTTACTCTTTTGCTATCCGACTTCTTCGATACCGTTGGAACCGTTACTGCAATTGGTCACGAATCTGGATTAATTGATTCACAAGGCAATATTCCAAATAACGACCGAATCCTCCTTGTTGACTCATTAGCAGCTGTAGCAGGTGGAGCCGGAAGCATTTCTTCTAACACCAGCTACATTGAATCTGCGTCAGGCGTAGGTGAAGGTGCGCGTACAGGATTGGCATCAGTGGTAACTGGTGTTCTCTTCTTACTAACCACATTCCTTGCACCACTGGTTGCAGTTATTCCATACGAAGCTGCCACACCTGCACTCGTTATCGTGGGATTCCTCATGATGACACAGATCAAAGGCATTGATTGGGCAGATTACGGAATCGCTATTCCAGCGTTTTTGACAATCATCCTGATGCCATTTACCTACAATATTTCAGTAGGTATTGGAGCGGGCTTTGTTTCACACGTAGTAATCCGTATGGTGCAAGGACGACGTAAGGAAGTGCACCCACTTCTAATTCTCGTCAGTGTTCTATTCATGGTTTACTTCTTGTCTTCCCCAATCAATACTTGGGTTGGATAATTTGAACTAAAGCAATAGCGCGGAACCATTTCGGCTCCGCGCTATTGCTTTGTCCATTTAATGATTGACTTATTTTCACTTTCTAAAATTCTATTGACAGCAGAAAATGGTTTACTGCCAAAAAATCCTCGGTATGCAGATAAAGGACTGGGGTGAACGCTAAGGATCTGCTTATCTTTCGGGAAGTAATGCGCTAGTTCTTGTGCCTGATTTCCCCAGAAGATTCCGATCGCTCCTGCATCAGCCATAACGCGTGATACCTGTTCTGTAAATCCATACCAAAGAAGATTAACTTTTTTATCTGGCAAATTTATCGTTAAACCTCGATTAAGTAGCATCACGCCCTGTTCTGCTAAATATTGAAGGTCACCATCACTCGGAGGTATGCCGCCCACATCGCTGAGTATCTCTATAAATATGTTTTTCAATGAAGGAGGAATTTTCTTAACTTTCGATGGAACGCTAAAGGCTAATCCCATTGCGTGATCTTGATTGGGGTAAGGATCTTGTCCGAAGATCACTACCTTTACTGCGCTAGGGTCGCAGTTAAACGCTTTCAATATGTTCTCAACTCTAGGAACGCTCGTTGTGAAATCTAACGCTAAATCTAATTCATCAAGTAAATGTAGTGAGGGTTCTAGTAACTTGTGCCAACGTGTATCTAGTAATTCTTTAAGCACGGGCAAAAAATCGATTACTTTCATGTTTGACTTCAATTGGCAAACCAAAAACTGCGCTCACGTGTTCGCTCGTTATGACCGAAACTACTGGGCCGCTAACGGCAATCTTGCCCTCTTTAAGTAATATCGCATGGGTCGTGCCCACAGGAATTTCTTCAATATGATGGGTAACTAGAACACTTGCAGGTGCTGATGGATCATTTGAAAAATCTGCAAAACGTCGAAGCAAATCCTCGCGACCACCAACATCTAGGCCGGCAGCTGGTTCATCCAATAAAAGTAACTCAGGATCAGCCATTAACGCTCTTGAAATTAATACACGTTTTTTCTCACCCGAACTTAAGGTAGAAAATTTTCTATCTCCCAGCTCGCGAACTCCAAATGTTGTCAATAATGCGACAGCACGCGATTCATCCCATAAGTCATAATTTTCATTCCAGCGCCCGATAATTGCATAAGCCGCTGTTAAAACAACATCTCTTACAATTTCATTTTCTTCCACCATTGCTTCTAGTGAAGGAGATGCCAACCCAATTCGAGTACGCAACTCTGAAAGATCGACTCGTCCAACTTGTTGATCTAATAAAAGTGCGTGCCCTTTGCTCGGGAAAATTCGTGCTCCCAGCACTCCAAGAAGAGTGGATTTGCCCGCTCCATTTGGCCCGAGAATTACCCAGCGCTCCCCCGGAGCGATACGAAAAGAAATAGGCCCCAATATTTGTTTGCCATCTCGCACAACACATACTCCGTCGAGTGAGAGAACTAGTTGCGATGCCATAGAACAAAAAGATAGCGCTTCTAGGAGGTGAATAGGGTCAATCGCACGCAATTTCGCATGTGTAATTGGCGATATTCTTTGCCAGTGGATAGAAATAGCAGAGTTGAGAATCAATACACAGGTCTGATCCTGCTCTCTGGTATTGATGCCCCAGGTATTTCATCGGCTCTATTTTCTACTTTAGAACCATTTTCGATCACAATTCTAGACATCGAACAAGTGGTCATTAGATCTCGTTTAATACTTACAGTTTTAATCGATCTAGACCCAGCCCATGCTGCGGCAGTTGAATCGGATTTAAATGAATGCGCAAAATTACTCAATGTTGATATTGCAACTTCTTTTTCAAGCGAGACAACACAATCCATCGCGCAGAAAACTGGTCTCATTCACGTCATCGCTCTTGCAGAAAAGATAACTCCCGGAGCAATTGCCAATCTCGCTTCAGACATCGCGGCAACGGGTGGAAACATCGAAAGAATTCATAGAAGCGCATCTTTTCCCTTAACTGCTATTGAGTTTTTGGTTTCAGATTCCCATCTGGATTCCTTGCGAAAAGCACTTGGACCAACTGCGAAAAAATATGGCATTGACATTGCAATTCAAATATCTGGCTTGAATCGCTTCGCTAGAAAGCTAGTCGTTATGGATGTTGATTCAACTCTGATCTCACAGGAAGTAATCGATTTACTTGCGGAAGCCGCTGGTGTTGGCCAAGAAGTTCGAGCCATTACAGAATCAGCAATGCGTGGGGAGTTAGATTTTGAAGCTTCTCTGCGCAATCGTGTCGCTCTACTAAAAGGACAACCAGAAACCATAATTTTTGAAGTCGCAAAACAAGTAACCCTTACGCCAGGAGCCAGAACACTGATACGCACATTAAACAAACTTGGCCATGGGGTTGGTCTTGTATCCGGTGGCTTCTCTCAGGTGGTAGATCCAATAGCCAAGCAACTTGGAATTGAACATGTCCGATCAAATACCCTTGAAATTGTTGATGGAGTTATCACCGGAAATTTAGTGGGTCCAATTATTGACAGAGCCGGAAAAGCGCTTGCCCTGAAAGAATTTGCGAACCTTGAAAATGTTTCACCAGCCAACACGATTGCTATTGGTGATGGCGCAAACGACTTAGACATGATCGCTGCAGCGGGACTAGGTATTGCATTTAATGCCAAACCAACCGTTCAAGCAGCAGCACAAAGCGCATTGAATGCGCCGTATCTAGATTCCGTGCTCTTTATTTTAGGAATCAATCGAGAAGATATTGAGGAATCAGAAAAGGATATTTAAAGTCGACAAGCGTGAATATCTGTAACTAATATTCCGCGCGCTCCAACTTCCCATAATTCATCCATCACTCGATTAGTATCTTTTCGAAGAACCATTGCACGAACTGCAACCCATTCTTCATTTTGTAATGGCGAGATAGTCGGAGATTCCAAACCTGGTGTGATTGCACAAGCTGCGGCCGATTTACTCTTTGGAACGTCATAATCTAACAACACATATTGACGAGCAGTGATTACACCTTGAAGTCGGCGCAGCAAAATTTGTAGCGCTGGATTATTTTTTTCATTCTCTCGGGTGATTAAAATTGCTTCGCTTACAAGAATCGGATCTCCGAATATCTCTAGCCCAGCTTGTCTCAGAGTATTACCGGTACTCACTACATCTGCAATCAAATCGGCAACACCTAATCGCACACTGCTTTCAACTGCACCATCTAGGCGAACAACCGTTGCAGTTATTCCCAAAGATTGCAGGTGAGCATTAACCAATCCGGGGTACGCACTTGCAATACGTTTAGCCGAGATATCTGCAATTTTCCAATTTTTCCCAGAGGGAGCTGCGAATCTGAATGTTGATCCACCATAACCCATCGCAAGGGTTTCAATTGCAGCAGCTCCTGAATCGATAAGTAAATCACGACCAGTGATACCTGCCTCTAATTCACCGGAACCCACGTATAGCGCAATGTCTCTTGGTCTTAAGTAATAAAACTCAACTTGATTGTCAATGTCAACTAACACAAGATCGCGACTATCTGTTCGTTGTTTGTATCCTGCTTCTTTCAGAACATCTATTGAATCCTCAGCTAGCGAACCCTTATTGGGGATGGCAACTCTTAACATCAATATCTCCTAAAGATTCTTATAAACGTCTTGAAGGGTTAATCCTCTAGCTAACATAAGTGTTTGCAGGTGATAAATTAATTGACTAATTTCTAAGGCAAGCGCTTCATTATCTTCATGTTCTGCCGCCATCCACACTTCGCTGGCTTCTTCGATAATTTTTTTTCCTATGGAATGAAGTCCTGCGTCTAAAGCTTTGACGGTACCTGAACCCTCTGGGCGAGTTAGAGCAATAACTTCCAACTCGCTCCAAAGGGATTCAAAGGTTTTCATGTCTTTAGTTTACTAGAGAGTGACCTTCTCATTCTTGCTAATTTTGAGCCACGATAGGAAGCCCCACAGCACAAATGGTAGATAAATCGCATAGAGAATTCCCGTTGGGTAATAACCATTGATTAAAGCGAATGGAACTCCAACAAGATCAACTGCGACCCAAACCAGCCAGAATTCAACATATCCACGGCTCATTCCATAGGTTGCCAATGCTGTGCCTGTAAATATCCACGTATCAACTAGTAACCAGGTCCCAGTTTCGCCTAACGCCTTAAAAATATTCATAGACAATAGATAACCAACAACTATCGCTGGCACTAAATACATCTTTTCTCGAGTCGTAGTCCATCGAGGCGTTACCGTGGTTTTTGATTTAGACGACTTTCGATAAGCCGCCCATCTAATCCATCCATAAACACTGACAACGATCAACAGCAGATTTCTTCCAGCTTGTCCGTAGAAATTCGCATCTTGTTCGCTGTATGCGAATACCGCACCTAGGAAAACGGTGAAAAGCAATGCATCACCAAATATTCCTACGGGCCATGCTGCAATTTTTCTCTTGGCGCCTAGAACAGCGCTTGTAAGTCCAAGAATTCCACCGACTATTTCTCGCAGCGGAATAGATTTTGAACCAAAAGTAAGATTAGTTTCAAACAACCATTTAATCAAAAACATTTACGTATTCCCTCCTCGGTTAAAGCGCCCAGGAAGCAACAAAGCATCACAACTTCGGAATTGAAGAAGTGAAACCATGTCCCTTTATCCAGACTGTGACTGTCGGTTCTGGAATTTCACCAAATCAACCGATCAATGGATTTGATCGGGTCGCGGACTTTACCGCCGGTTCGGAATTACACCGACCCCCGGAACAACGTGAACCTATTTTTGCACAGATTGCGCCAAATCGCGCAAGATGGAAACCATGGCTGCAGGATCTTGCGCCTTATAAACTGCGCTTCCCGCCACAAAGGTATCAGCGCCAGCCGCGCTAGCTATTTCGATAGTTTCTTTTGATATTCCGCCATCAACTTGCAACCAAATCGGTCTGTCTCCGATTAATTCACGTGTACGTGAAACTTTATCCATCATTTCAGACATAAAGGATTGGCCGCCGAAACCAGGTTCGACAGTCATTATCAAAAACATATCAACATCATCTAAATAATCCCTGTAATCTTCAATCTGGGTTGCAGGCTTTAAAGCCAAACTAGCGCGCGTTCCATGAGACTTAATATCTCTAATTGCCTTCCCAATATTTCGTGTGCTTTCAACATGAATCGTGACACTTTGACAACCAGCTTCAGCGTACCGTGGACCTTGTTCGTCGCTATCAATAACCATCAAATGTGCATCCACCGGAATCGCAGAACCAGAAATTATGTACTGCGCTTCTTCCCATGAAAAAGAAGTATTAGGTGCGAACTTGCCATCGAGAATATCTAAATGCAATAGATCTGAAACTTTCGATACACGATTGATTTCTGACAATATTTTCGTGTGGTCTGCGTTTAAGACACTTGGATGGATGCGAACTGGCTTATTCATGGCGCAATACTAATTCTTCTTACGTAAAACACTCAGAAACATAGCGTCCGTGTTGTGACGGTGCGTCCACAAAGTAAGCGCTCCTCGATCCACTGCGCTTGATCGTAGTTCAGCATGAATGAAAGAAGTGAGGTCTACTAACTCCATTTCCGGATGACGTTTCAAGGCTTCCGATACGGCAATACGAGTTTCAGACAAATGAGGGCTGCATGTTGCATATCCCAATACTCCCCCAGGCAAGAGATTTTCAATCGCCGCATCAATAATCTCTCCCTGCAGAATAACTAGTGCTTTCAAATCGCTAACAGTTCTGCGCCAACGAACTTCTGGTCGACGACGTAAAGCTCCTAACCCCGTACAAGGAACATCTGCGAGTATCGCTCCATATTTTTTTCCAAGCGTTGATAATTCGCGAGCATCTACGGTGCTCACTTCTGCCCCTTGAACAACTTGACGCACCAATTTTGCTCGCACTTCAGAAATTTCATTGGCACGAAATTCAATGTTTTTCGACTGAGCGATAGCCGCTAATAACGCTGCTTTACCTCCAGGACCGGCACACAAATCAAGCCACGTTTCTTGATCTGCTGCTACTTGCGAAAAAATCTGCGCAACTAATTGAGATCCTTCATCTTGAACACCAGCTTTTCGCGCAATCACAAGATCCAAAGAAGCAGGTGAACCATCAAAAACTGCACCATACGGTGAGAATGGTGTGGCTGTTGCACCCACTTGGATTAAGTCATCTTGTGTACTTAATCCAGGCCAAGAAACAAGAGTTGGCCTGGGTGCAAGATTATTTGCGATGAGCAATTTTTCAACTTCATCCAAACTTCCGAGTTGATCTAAATATGCGCTAATAATCCATTGTGGATGTGAATGCAAAATTGATAATCTCTCGAAATCATCTTTGATGAGCATAATTTCGGATACGTATTCATCGAGGGTTTTTTGACTGATCTTTCTTAAGATCGCGTTTAAAAATGACGCCTTGGATTCACCTAGTACTTTTCTTCCTAGCTCAACGGTGGCTGAAACAGCAGCGTGCGTTGGCACTCGCATTTCAAAGAGTTGATGTGCGCCTAATCGAGCAACATCTACTAATGCAGGATCTACTTCTTCCCATGGTCGATCACTTGCTTGGGCCAGAATCCAATCATGCCTTCCTTGCATACGTAGAGTCCCGTAGACCAACTCCGTTGCAAAACCTCTATCTCGCTCGTCTAAAGCAGATTGTGAAAGAATTTTTGGCAGCAACAAATTGGAGTATCCACCATTTCGATTTACTTCATGTAAAACGTCATAGGCAAGCAGACGAGATGCATCAGGTTTGGGCGCACTAAAACTCTTGCGAGGTGGTTTATTCAAAAATTTCACCCTTGGACAAGCGTGCCCCATTTATCCACTCCGAAGCCTTCATTTCCTTCTTACCTGCCGGAATAACTCTGATCACTTCAACAGAATTTGTTGCTGTTCCGACGAATATTTTCTTGCCCACAACATGAAGTGTTCCAGATTCAAATCTTTCTTCTGTGACTTCCTCGCGAGCGTCCGTAATTTTTAAAGATAAACCTCTGTGTGATGTCCAAGCACCTGGATTAGGGGTAAATGCTCTTATTGCATCAGTAATTTTCTTTGCTGGTAAATGCCAATCTATCTTCGCTTCTTCCTTAGTTATTTTCGGAGCAACGCTAACTCCTGTCGTACTTTGCGCAGTGGGTGCGACCCCCTGATTGATCATTTCAAGCACAGCATCAAATGAAGACGCACCTAAATTTGAAAGATCACGTAAAACTTCATCGCTTGTAGAATTTTCAAGAATCCGAAACTCTTTCTGAACATAGATGGGTCCAGTGTCTAGATTTTCATCTATTTGAAAAATAGATATTCCCGTAGTCATGTCACCTTGCAAAATTGATCTTTGCACTGGAGCCGCTCCCCTGTACGCAGGTAGGAGTGAGAAATGTAAATTGAGAAAACCATGCTTGGGAACTTTTAGAATTTCATTGGACAATATTCGTCCATAAGCGATTGCCAAAACGATATCTACACCTTCAAAGGCACTGATCATTTCCTCGGAAGTATCTGGTTTCAAAATTTCCAAACCGTTCGTTTCTGCCCAAATAGCCACAGGGGAAGGAGTAATTACCTTACCTCTACCAGCTTTCGAATCCGGAGTTGTTACAACACGAAGAAGTTGATGCTTAGAAGTTAATAGCCAATCGAGAGTTGGGATTGCTACATCTGCCGTAGCTGCAACCGCAACAATCACTACAACCCTTTTCCGAAAGTGCTGTGTGGAGAAACCTTTATTGTTGGAGAAATACCAGTGCTCAGGGCCTGTCCAAACCATTCTGATTCGCGAATCTCTTTCATTGCAATCTTTCTTGTTTCATCATCTAATCGATCGATGAAAACTATTCCATCTAGATGATCAGTTTCATGTTGAATGGCCCTTGCTAGAAGTTCGGATCCTTCTACTGTGATTGGTTCTCCATGCATATTCCAACCTTTAGCAACAACTCTCATAGAGCGTTTAGTTGGATAGGACAAAGATGGAAATGACAAACAGCCTTCTTCTCCATCTTGTTCTTCAACACTGAGATCTAGAGATGGATTTATTAAATGCCCCAATGTCTCATCTACATCCCATACAAAAACGCGCAAAGGCACACCGATTTGTGGAGCCGCCAAACCTGCGCCAGGAGCAGCAATCATTGTGTCTGTTAAATCTTGAACTAGTTTTCGAAGTTCCTTGTCGAAATCAACAACTTCGGACGCAGGCGAAACGAGAACCGGGTCCCCGAAGAGGCGTATTTGTTGAATAGACATGGACTCAGTCTACCAACTCAATTAACGCAACAGAGTGAATGGATCCAATGCGATATTGACGAAACTTTTCTTAGAAACTGCTCTTTTTCGGGAAAGTTCCAATAAAAATGCCGCCAGAATATCTCGATTCTCCACAGGAACACTCAGCAGGATTTTTGCGTCATCAGATTCTGCGTCCTCCGATAAAAATATTTGTGAATTCATTGGTAGACGTCCATCCTTTATGCTCTTCGCTAAACCATTTTTCAAAAGTATTGCCTCATGTTTTTGAACAGTTAAAACGGCCATAGAAGAATATGGTGGCAAGAACGCTTCTTCGTTTTCCCGTAAAATCTTTCTTACCAAGGTTCCGGGGTTCCACTTAGTGATAGCCGATACCAAAGGATGAAAAGGATCTAAGACTACGAACACGTTACCCTTTTTGCTCACGTGTGCTGCCGCTTCAAAAAAGGATTCGTACACCAATTCTTCGAATCGAGAAGATGATGCCGCTAAAAATCTTTGACCTTCGAGCAACACAACCGCTGAATACTCTTTAAAACTCCCAGGTATTGATCCGGTTGTAGCGATAACTATCTTGGTTTTTTCGGCTACTTCTTCCAAAATATTTGGAGAACTCGATAACTGAATCGGTATATTGGGAAACGCTCTACCAATTTCTTCATGGAATCTATCGATACCTCGTGCTGATATATATCGGGTTGTTCCTGCGCACCAACTACATTGCCAATTCTTAACTGCAGTATTACAAACCGAACACATAGGATCAGCATTTTGACCAGCAACTAATAATCTGCCACCGCACTTACACAGAGCAATATTTCTACATTTCGCACATAACAAAGCATTTGCATAACCTTTTCTTGGAACAAGAAACAAGACAGCACCTTGATTAAGTGCTTTTCGAATCGCCGGAATAATTCGATCGGGCAACAATTCGCCCTGTGTCTGAGGAAAAGCGGTGGTAGTGACATTTGCTCTCTCTGTTATGAACTTAACATTTCTTTTTTCAATCTGTTGCGCCATATCACTAGACGGCACATATCCTGTGAAATATAGATTTAGATTTTCAATTTGTGCTCGCAAAAAAGCGCTATCGCGGGTGTTCCAGTAAGGATGTTTCTTTTCGAAATATTGCTCAGACTTCTCAAAACCCACTATGACTGAATTGAGATCTACCATTGGTGCGAATAGAGCGCTTCTATTGCCTATAACTAGAACGCCTTTGTTGAGCGATGATTTCAAATAATTCTCATAGCGTTGCGCCCTGGGCAAAGATGAATCTAATCGTATTACTTCGAAATCATTTTTCTTGCCAAGAAAAATTTGGAGTACACGGTCGATATCTTTCGTATCCGGAAGCAATAGAAGTGTGGAACCATGCTTCATTCTTTCAAGCGCTAATTCAACGATTTCAAGGTAAGCAGATTTATGAGGTGTGTGCATCATGAAGTAATTCTGTGAAGTCTTTTTGCTGACATTTACATTCTTGGAATATTTAAGGGGTTCTGCTCCCGTAATTCTCTCAACAGAAGCAACTCTCGAAGGAATTCCGAACTTAATCAAAGAGTAAGGATCACTAGCCCAATATTTCGACATGGCTCGATAGAATTCAATCATTGCAGTGTTTGCTACTGGAACATTTCCAAGGACAGATTCAATTACTTTGTAGTGATCAATTGTTTCGTTCGTCTCAATAATTTCTACTACCAGGGCTTCACAACTACGTGCGTTAAATGGCACTTTCAGACGCGACCCAATTGATACTTTCTCTATCAATTCATTTGGACAGCGATATGAATAAACACCATCTAAGTGAGATAAACCAGAATCTACCCAAACATTAACAACAAGGTGAGAATCTGCTTTAGAGGCAGAGCGATACGTTTCTCTCTTAAGGCGTAGCGGCTTTACGCTCTGCATTGGGTTACCTAGTAATTATTTGATTGCTGCGCGCAAAGCGTCAACGCGACTAGTTGACTCCCAGGTAAATTCCTTTAACTCGCGTCCAAAGTGTCCATAGGCGCTTGTTTTAGAATAAATCGGGCGAAGCAGATCCAAATCTCGAATGATCGCAGCAGGACGCAAATCAAAAACCTGCAGAACTGCATCTTGAATCTTATTTACAGGCACAGTTTCCGTGCCAAAAGTTTCAACAAATAAACCCACAGGTTGAGCTTTTCCAATGGCGTATGCAACTTGAACTTCACATCTACGTGCGAATCCTGCTGCAACGACGTTCTTGGCAACCCATCGCATCGCATACGCAGCAGAACGATCCACTTTTGATGGATCCTTTCCGCTAAATGCGCCGCCGCCATGGCGTGCCATACCACCGTAGGTATCTACAATAATTTTACGCCCTGTGAGTCCTGCGTCTCCCATTGGTCCGCCGATTACAAATCTTCCTGTCGGATTTATTAGTATCCGCAAATCATTCTTTGGAAGGTCAATCTTGGCGATAATTGGGTTTATTACTTGCTCAATGATCTCTGGGGTAAGTTGTTTTTCAACTGAAACATCCTCAGCATGTTGAGAAGAGATTACAACCGTATTAAGAGCGACAGCCTTGTCACCTTCGTATTCAATTGTTACTTGAGTCTTTCCATCTGGACGTAGATAAGGCAATGCTCCAGATTTACGAACTTTTGCTAGTTGTGCCGCTAATTCGTGCGCTAACCAAATTGGTAACGGCATCAATTCTTTCGTGTCATCACATGCATAACCAAACATCAAGCCTTGATCGCCGGCACCTTGCAGATCTAGAGGATCCACGGAAGATGCAACACGATTTTCATACGCATCATCAACACCTTGAGCGATATCTTGGGATTGCTGACCGATAGACACCGAAACTCCGCATGAGTTTCCGTCAAAACCTTTATCGGATGAGTCATAACCAATATTGATAACTGTCTCGCGAATAATTCCAGTCACATCTGCATAGGCATCAGTCGTTACTTCGCCAGCCACATGAACTTGTCCAGTAGTGATCAACGTTTCAACGGCGACTCTGGATTTCTTATCTTGGCCAATTAGGGAGTCTAAAATTGCATCTGAAATCTGATCTGCAATTTTGTCTGGATGACCTTCGGTCACTGATTCGGATGTAAAGAGTCTCTTAGCCATTGGCATAACTTAACCTAGAAACCACATTATCGAGAATTATTCTGGCCACTTTGGCCTTAGATGTCTCCTCAATATGTGTGCTTTTGCCATCGGAAGTTATCAAATAACCAGTGCTTAGATCCGAGGCAAATATCGCTCCATCTGAAACGTCGTTAACATAGATCAAATCTAAATCCTTAGCCTTCAATTTTTCGTGGCCAGATTCTTCAATATTTGAAGTTTCGGCAGCAAAACCAACAATTACTTGCGAATCTTTCGCGGAAGAACTCAAATCTGCAAGAATGTCTTCATTGGCAACTAAATCGATAGATTTAAACTCTTTTTTCTTAATCTTCTCAGGTGCAGAAGTAGCCGGTTTAGCATCAGCAACAGCGGCGGTCATTACCAAAACATCGCAATTTTGCATTTTCTCTTTAAGTACAAGATGCATCTGCTGGGCTGTTTCGACTCGAATAGTTTCGATTCCGGCCACATCAGAAATATTTGAATTTGCTAAAACTAAGCAGACATCGGCTCCCCTATTGCGAGCTTCTACTGCTATTGCGACTCCCTGTTTACCAGAACTACGATTTCCGATGAAACGAACTGGGTCGATAGCTTCACGTGTTCCTCCAGCTGATATGAGCAATTTCTTATCCTTCAAATCTTGATGCGAGCCAATATGGTCCAAGAATGTTGAAATTATTTGCGATGTTTCAGGAAATCTTCCAACACCTGAATCTTCACCTGTGAGACGGCCACTATCTGGATTCATGACTTCAAATCCACGTGCCCTCAAAATTTTTACATTCTCTTGTGTGCTTTCATTAAGCCACATGTTCGGGTGCATAGCTGGTACTAAAAATTTTGGTGCCTTGCTGGCAGTGACTACATTTGTCAACAAATCTTCTGCTCGACCTTGAGCTAATCGGGCTAGCAAATCTGCTGTTACGGGAGCAATAATGATCGCTTCAGCTAGATCAGCAAGAGAAACATGTTTTACTTGTTCGACTTTTTCCCACACTTCGGTTGTAACACTTCTACCAGATAACGCTTCCCATGTAGCAGTGCCAACGAAATTTAAACTTGAAGGTGTTGGAACTACAGTGATGGCAAAATCAAGGTCTTGAAGACGTCTAAGAAGTTCGCAAGATTTGTATGCGGCTATTCCGCCACCAACTCCGAGAATAATTTCTCGCTTGGCACTACTCATTTTTTAGTACTTAAGCTGTTGGTTCGAGGTTTTCGATTGTTAGCAAACCCTCATTGATTTCACGCAAAGCAATTGAAAGTGGCTTCTCGTGAACGTGAGTTTCAACCAACGGTCCAACATATTCAAGCAAGCCTTCGCCCAATTGTGAATAGTAAGCATTAATTTGACGAGCGCGCTTGGCTGCATAAAGAACGAGGCTGTATTTCGAACCGCTTTTATCTAACAGTTCATCAATAGGTGGATTTGTAATTCCGTCCATCGTTTTAACTCCTCATTGCAGTATTTAAGGGTGTAAGCCCTAGTGGGCAGAGGCTAAGGATAACAGTTTCTGCACAACGTTCTCGACCTGATCATTTACGAGGCGATGATCGAAAAATGAGGCTGCGGCCAGCTCTTCTTGAGCAAGTTGAAGACGTTCTGCACGTCTTTCTGGAGAGTCAGTGGCTCGTCTTTCAAGGCGCGAAACAAGTTCTTCCCATGACGGTGGTTCTAGGAAAACTAATATCGCTTCAGGCGCTTGAACTTTTACTTGTTTGGCGCCTTCAATATCAATTTCTAAGAGCACATTCTTTCCAGCAGATAATCCTTGTTCAACCGGTTCGCGAGGAGTGCCATATCTTGCACCTGCGAAATGCGCCCACTCTAAAAAATGATTTTTTGCAATTTCCTGATCAAATTCTTCGTCCGTTAAAAAATAGTATTCAACTCCATCTTTTTCAGTAGCGCGCGGTTGGCGTGTAGTTGAAGAGACGCTTACCCAAAAAGTTCCGTGCTTTCGTATATATGCAGCAATAGTACTTTTACCTACGCCACCGGGACCTGAAAGAACAATTAACTTGCCACGTGATTGTGACGGGCTAAATTCATTACGAAGTGCCTTTATTTGATGCTTACCCAAACCTTGAATGCGGCGGGTAGGAGAGATATTTAAGCGTTCCATTATCGCTGTAGCTCTAATTTTTCCCACTCCGCTAAGTGCTGCTAACAAATCGGAAACTCGCATTTTTCCAATAACCGAATCTGTCTCGGCCAAGGTGAAAATATCCGAAAGCGTAAGTTCTCCAGATTTAATTTTGGTTTTAGCTGCAGAGCGAATCTGTCTCGATTCTTTAGCCTTTACCAGCGCTGCACTACGTTCATGAGCAGTTAATTGCGGCGGCGCTCCCATGTGCATAATCTAGTGGCAAAAGATGAATTTAAGAATTAAGAATTTCAGTAGAAATTTCTCGAGCCCTCTTACCAATCTCAACTCCAGTTGGCTCCCATGCGCTAGTTATTGGTCGACCAATAACGACGAAGTTGGCACCTGCCGCAATTGCTTGAGATGGTGTCATCGTGCGGCTCTGATCATCTGTACCGACCATTGCTAAGGGGCGAACTCCGGGCGTGATGATTATGGCTTTACTTCCAACCGCAGAGCGAATATTCGCAGTCTCTAAAGGTGAGCAAACGATGGCAGCGGCTCCAGCAGCAACTGCTAACTGTGCAAGTGTGGTTGCCGAATTCATTGCATCCTGCGCAAAGCCCACAGCTTTTACGTCGTCTTCGGATAAAGATGTCAAAATTGTTACCGCCGTTATTTTGGTTTGCGGAGCAGCTTGAACTGCCGCTTTAATCATTTCGCTTCCCCCGCTTGCGTGAACAGTTAAGAAAAATGGCTTCAATAACGCGGCACTTGCTGTTGCATGTGCAACTGTGTTCGGAATGTCATGTAGTTTGAGATCCAGGAATATTTTTGCATCAGAGTTTTCTGTGATGGCGCGAACACCTTGTGCACCAAAATTGAGAAAAAATTCGAGACCCAATTTGAAAACTTCAACGTACTCAGATGTGTGTCCAATCCATGCCTTTGCCAATTCAAGATCCGAAGTATCAATTGCTAGAATTATCGGTGCCTTTGAACTCATGAGTTATTTCCAGGCTCTTCTAATGGGCGATGAGCGAAACCAACTGCTTGTGCAACGGAAGTAAATCCGCGGGCTGCAAGCAATTCTTTAAGTTCGTTTTGAATAGTAATAATCGCAGCAGGATCTGCAAACGATGCGGTACCTACTGATACTCCCTTGGCACCCGCCAAAATCAACTCAAGTGCGTCACGACCTGTAGACACTCCACCCATTCCCAATATAGGAATGTTAGGCATCGCTTCATGTACTTGATAAATAGCTCGTACTGCAATCGGTCTGATTGCTGGACCGGATAAACCTCCAGTTTTACCACCTAAGTGTGGGCGCATGGTGTCCAGATTTATTACCATTGATAAAACAGTATTTATAAGTGCTAGACCATCAGCACCGGCATCTACAACACCTTTGGCAATCGAAACCAAATCAGTTACATCAGGAGATAGCTTCGCGATTATCGGTAATTCTCCGCCTAAAGTTTTACGAACTCCATCAATAACTCTTCGCGATGCTTCTGGATCGCATGCGAAAACCATCCCGCGATTTTCAACATTCGGACAAGAGATATTTACTTCCAACGCACTAATTCCGGGAGCTGATCGAACTTTACGTGCAAGCGTTGCATACTCCTCGACAGTTTCACCTGCGATGGAAACAATCACTCGAGCTTTTTGACTTACCAACCAAGGTAAATCCTCGGCTAAAAATGCATCTATTCCAGGACCTTGTAAACCGATTGAATTGACCATGCCACTTGGCGTTTCCGCCATGCGTGGTGTTGGTCGTCCATGACGCGCTTTGCTCATGACCGATTTCGTTACGACAGCGCCGATTTCGCGAAGGTCAATAAATTGAGCTAATTCTTTGCCAGAGCTTGCACAACCACTTGCTGTAAAAAGTGGTGACGGGAACCAGGCATTTCCAAAAGTCGTTGATAAATCAATCATGCGTGCGCCTCAGGAATTTTCCCTACAAGGTCCCACGCGACAAATGCGCCATCCATTACTGGCCCATCAATGCAAGAACGCTTCATCGACACATTTCCATCTTCGTCGTTAACAGGTAAAACACACGTCATGCAGATTCCAACACCGCACGCCATTGATTCTTCAACTGCGCACTGATGCACGACATCACTGCCTGCAACAATTTCAGAGATGGCACGCAACATCGGCATCGGTCCACACGAATAAATAACATCAACTAAACCATCTGCAATTAGCCCAGGAATGGGCTCTGTTACGCGACCGCGTTCGCCCATAGATCCATCTTCTGTGTAAATTCTCAGGACGTTTACCGAACGCTTGCCTTCCATAGGTGCATAAATTTTGCCGCCAGTACTAGCGCCAAGATACATATCTACGCGACATCCACGATTTTTTAAAACTTCGGCCAAACCAAATAGCGGTGCAGAACCGTATCCACCACCAACTAGTAATGCGCGAACCGGTTCTGTTGGAATTCCAAAAGCTGTACCAAGTGGTGCAATGAGATCAATCTCCGCGCCTTCAGCTTGTGCGCATAACCACTTACTTCCTTGACCAAATGGCGCAACTATCAACTCCATCGAACCACCATACGGACCGGTGAGCGAAACTCGTGAAATTGCAAATGCACGCCGCAAAATCATCTTTGCGTTATCACCGCCAACTCGAATCGCTACGAAATTACCTGGCTTACATGTATTCACCATCTCACCAACATTTAGAAGAATCTGGTGATATTGGCCGACTCGCTTATTTGAAACAACTGTTGCAATGAGCCTGCTAGAAAATTTATTAATTGATGACATTGCTATGCCAGCCAACTCTGGATTGAACGAATGGATAGCTCTTCACGTTGCAAGGATTTTATGCCCTCGACTGCTGCTTTAAAACCTGCCGTGGTTGTAATGCACGGAACAGATCTTTGAACCGCAGCAGTTCTGATTAACCAACCATCTTGACGTGTACCTCGACCAACAGGGGTGTTGATAATGAGATCTATTTCTCCGGAATTTATCAACTCCACAATAGTTTTTTCACCTAACGGCCCTGTGCCTTCTGAATGCTTACGAACTCGCGTGCACGGTATTTGCTTTCCTGTCAATGCATCAGCCGTTCCACCAGTTGCCAAAATATTAAATCCGATACGAGATAAATCATAAGCAGCTTGAATTCCCTGTTGCTTATCTTTATCAGCCAAACTAACAAAGACTGTGCCATTTTTAGGCAGTGCACCAAATGCGCTTATCTGTGACTTCGCATAACTTTCTCCAAATGAACTTGAGATGCCCATTACTTCTCCAGTTGAGCGCATCTCTGGTCCAAGGACTGCATCAACTCCGCGACCATCAGTTCTGCGGAAACGATTCCATGGAAGAACTGCTTCCTTAACGGAAATACCCTTCGCTACGCCGTCACCACTGCTTGGCAATAATCCTTCTTCGCGTAACTGCGCAATTGTTGACCCCACTGCTAAGCGGGCAGCAGCTTTTGCTAAAGCAATACCGGTTGCTTTGCTGACAAAAGGCACTGTGCGAGATGCGCGAGGATTAGCTTCCAAAACAAATAATTGTGAGTCACTCATCGCAAATTGGATATTAATCAGGCCAACAACACCAACAGCTCGCGCAATCTTTGTTGTCGCTTCTTTAATTGTTGCTATCGCTTTTGTATCAAGTGACATAGATGGCAAAACACAAGCGCTGTCGCCAGAGTGAATACCAGCCTCTTCAATATGTTCCATAACTCCGCCTAAGAAGAGCTCTTGACCGTCAAAGAGTGCATCCACATCGATTTCAATGGCACTATCTAGGAAGCGATCTACGAGAACAGGATGATCCGGCGTGATATCCGTTGCACGTGAAATAAAGCCCGCGAGTGATTCATCGTCGTAAACAATCTCCATACCCCGTCCACCAAGTACAAATGACGGTCTTACCAAAACTGGATAACCAATTCTTTGCGCGATAGCTAAAGCCTCTTGTTCAGATGCAGCCATTCCGTATTCAGGTGCACGCAAATTTTCACTCTTTAAAATATCGCCAAATGCGCCACGTTCTTCAGCCAGATTAATTGCTTCAGGGCTAGTTCCGAGAATTGTCACTCCCGCTTCTTTTAACCCTGCTGCAAGTCCGAGTGGAGTTTGACCGCCAAGTTGGGTTATTACACCGAGAACCGGTCCAGCCAAGGTTTCTGCATGAATAACTTCGAGAACATCTTCTAGGGTCAATGGCTCAAAGTACAAGCGATCGCTGGTGTCATAATCAGTGGAAACTGTTTCAGGATTGCAATTAATCATGACCGTTTCGTAGTCACTTGCTTGCAGAATGAAACTAGCGTGCACGCAGGAATAATCGAATTCAATACCTTGGCCTATGCGATTTGGACCGCTGCCCAAAATAATGACTGCTGGCTTGGTGCGTGATTTAACTTCGGTTTCTTCTTCATAACTTGAATAATGGTAAGGTGTAAATGCTTCAAATTCTGCGGCGCAGGTATCAACTGTTTTATATACGGGGTGTATTCCTAGATGAATTCTGGTACGTCGGACATCTTCTTCGGTTATTGATCTGAGTTGGGCAATCTGAGAATCTGAAAAACCCAAGCTCTTAGCACTTCGAATCACATCTGCATTTAATTCACCTGGTTGGGCTATCGATTCTGCACGTTGATTAATAATCTCAATCTGCTGCAAATACCAAGGATCGATCTTTGTTGATGCATGTACTTGGGTAATACTTGCTCCAGCCCACATTGCTAATTGCACTTGTTGTAAACGATATTCCGTTGGACTCGACATTTTCGACAACAAATCACTTACATTAATTGCACTTTTGTTTGCTGGAAATGTAAAAACAGCCTCTTTACGTTCAAGAGAGCGCAACGCTTTCATCAAAGCCTCTGGAAAACTTCGCCCGATTGCCATTGCTTCGCCGACACTCTTCATCGTTGTTGTAAGTCGCGGATCAGCATCTGCAAATTTTTCAAATGCGAAACGTGGGGCCTTAACTACAACATAATCCAGTGTCGGTTCAAAGGAAGCAGGAGTTACCTGCGTGATGTCATTTCGAATCTCATCAAGGGTGTATCCAATAGCTAACTTCGTAGCAATTTTGGCAATTGGGAAACCCGTGGCTTTTGAGGCCAGCGCACTTGACCTAGAAACGCGTGGATTCATCTCGATGACAATAATGCGACCATCTGATGGATTCACTGCGTATTGAATATTGCATCCACCAGTTTCTACACCAACTTCACGAATAATTGCTATAGATAAGTCACGTAGTTTTTGATACTCAACGTCGGTTAATGTCATTGCAGGTGCCACCGTTATGGAATCACCGGTGTGCACGCCCATGGGATCAAGATTTTCAATACTGCATACGATTACGACGTTATCAGTCTTATCTCGCATCACTTCTAGTTCGTACTCTTTCCAACCCAAAATTGATTCTTCGAGCAAAACTTCAGATGTTGGGCTGTGACGCAAACCCGCACCCGCTATTTGCTTGAGTTCATCTTCTGAAAATGCGATTCCTGATCCCAAACCACCCATAGTAAAAGATGGTCTGACAACAACTGGATAGCTAAGGGTTTTAACAGCCTGCAGGGCATCTTCCATGGAGTGACAGATGATTGATTTAGCACTTTGGCCGCCAACTTTTTCAACAATCGCTCTGAAAAGTTCTCTATTTTCGCCACGTTTAATAGCGTCAACATCGGCGCCAATTAAACGCACTCCATATTTTGCAAGTGTTCCCAATTCAAACAAGCCAATCGCTGCGTTTAACGCAGTTTGTCCGCCTAATGTCGCCAAAACAGCGTCAGGCTTTTCTTTAATAATTATTCGCTCAATGAACTCTGGTGTGATCGGTTCGATGTAGGTGGCATCGGCAAATTCTGGGTCAGTCATAATTGTTGCCGGATTGGAATTTACGAGTATTACTCGAATGCCCTCTGCTCGTAAAACTCTGCATGCTTGCGTGCCTGAATAATCAAATTCACATGCCTGACCGATAACAATTGGTCCACTACCAATGACCAACACACTTTTGATTGCTTTATCGATTGGCATTAATGAGTTCTCGCAGCCACTGGATACTTTTGCATCAACTCTATGAACCGATCAAAAAGATAGTCAGCATCGTGAGGACCGGCCGCAGCTTCAGGATGATATTGAACGCTAAATGCTCCACGTTCTAAAAGTTGTAAACCTTCAACAACGCCGTCATTAAGGCACACGTGAGTTACTTCGCCTGTACCAAAGACTGTTGAAAAAACACCTTCAGTTGGAGCCCTCAGTGCAAATCCGTGATTGTGGGCAGTTATCTCTACTTTATTTGTGTTCTTATCAATCACAGGTTGGTTAATTCCGCGATGGCCGAATTGTAGTTTGTATGTTTCAAAACCTAACGCCCTGCCCAAAATTTGGTGACCGAAACAAATTCCGAATATAGGAATCTCTGCTAGTAATAATTCACGCACCAAATCTATTACCGATGTCATTGTTGCGGGATCTCCGGGTCCATTAGACAAGAAGACTCCATCTGGATTGATTGATGAAATGTCGGCAAAGGATGCGCTATATGGCATCACGTGAGTTTCAACTCCACGCGCGGCGAGTGCCCTCGGTGTAGCGCCTTTGATACCTAAATCGATAGCAGCGACAGTAAATTTCTTAGTACCAACAGCAGGAACCACATAAGTTTTTTTGGTTGAAACATCTTCACTCAGATATGACCCAGACATCAATGGTTGCTTGCGAACTTCAATAACCATTTCTTCACGAGAAAGATTTTGACCTGAAAAGATTCCTACACGCATTGCTCCGCGATCACGAAGGTGTCGCGTGAGTGCACGCGTGTCGACCCCTGAAATACCGACAATCTTCTGAGAAATTAACTGCTCTTCAAGGGAATTCTCACTTCGCCAATTGCTAGTAACTGGCGAAGGATTTCGCACTACAAAACCTGCTACCCAAATTCTTTTTGATTCATTATCTTCTGTATTCATACCAGTGTTACCAATATGCGGAGCCGTCATAACTACAACTTGTTTGTGATAAGACGGGTCAGTTAAAGTCTCCTGGTAACCCGTCATGCCAGTTTGAAAAACAGCTTCGCCAAAAGTTATGCCTTCAAATGCCCAGGATGAACCTTCAAAAATACGTCCATCATCTAGAACTAAGAAGGCTTTGCTCATGAATTATTCTCCGTGAGTAATTGTGCCTGCATCAGAGTTGGTGTTCCTCTAAAGAAGGTTTCAGTAATCACGCCAGGTAGTTCCATTCCGTGAAAAGGAGTGTTTCGACTACGTGAGGCTACTAAGTCCCGGTCCACTCTCCAACTAGCCCGCGGGTCAATCACAGTGAGATTAGCCATCTGACCCACAAGAAAATCGGTGCCTTGATCGGCATATCCGCCGATTCGCGCTGGAGTGCGCGAAATGCGTTCTGCCACGCCATTCCAATCCAGCAATCCTGTTTCAACCATCGTCAGAGTAATAATTGAAAGAGCGGTTTCTAAACCCAACATTCCAAACGCGGCTTGCTGCCACTCGCACTCTTTATTTTCGGCAGGATGCGGGGCGTGATCAGTTGCGACGATATCAATAACACCTTCTGCCAACGCTTCCCGCAGCGCATGCACATCTTTTTCCGTACGCAGCGGTGGATTCACTTTAAATACTGGGTCATAGGAATTTGCCATGTCATCAGTGAGTAAAAGATGGTGCGGAGTTACTTCTGCGGTGACATTTATACCGCGAGCTTTAGCCCAACGAATGATTTCAACACCACCAGCTGTGGTCACGTGACAGATATGCAGTCGGGATTGCACATGATCGGCCAGTAATACATCACGAGCAATAATCGCTTCTTCGGCTACCGCTGGCCAACCTTTTAAACCCAGAACTGATGAAACAATCCCTTCATTCATTTGTGCATCAATGGTTAAATCAGGATCTTGTGCATGTTGAGCAATTACGCCATTAAATTTCTTCACATACTCCAGCGCTCGGCGCATTACTTGAGGATTTGAGACGCAATGCCCATCATCACTAAAGATGCGAACTTTAGCTGCGCTATCGGCCATGGCGCCGATTTCTGAGAGCTCTTTACCATCCAGATTTTTAGTGACCGCCCCAATCGGAAACACATCACATAATCCGGCTTCAATACCTAATCGACGTACCTGTTCAACCACACCTGCTGTATCTGCAACTGGTGATGTATTTGGCATTGCAGAAAGCGCTGTAAATCCACCTTTAGCACCTGCGCGGGATGCAGATAGAACTGTCTCTGAATCTTCCTTACC
The DNA here is from genome assembly GCA_903890345.1 of uncultured Actinomycetes bacterium. Lineage (GTDB taxonomy): Bacteria > Actinomycetota > Actinomycetes > Nanopelagicales > Nanopelagicaceae > Planktophila. The sequence continues at coordinate 1,040 of CAITAV010000050.1, read as the reverse complement.
TGGTTCGCGCAAATGAGTATGCAGATCTACTAAGCCAGGAAGAATGACTTTTCCGTCCGCTTCGATGACAAGTGCTTTGCTACCCGCAGGATTCTCGTAACCTGCGATTTTTCCATCTGAGATGTACATATTTTTCTTTGAGCCATCACTTAACGTCGCTCCAGTTATAAAATAATTTTTGCTCATGCGAGTGCTCCTGATTCGATTCCTTCTCCAGTTAAGAGCGTATAAAGGATTGCCATGCGAACGCTTACTCCGTTACTAACTTGTTCGATAATTACTGATCGTGCGCTATCGGCGACATCTGCGGTAATTTCTAACCCACGATTCATGGGACCCGGATGCATAATGATCGAATCCTTTTTCATTCTCTTCACTCTGTCAGAATTTAATCCAAAGTATCGTGAGTACTCACGAGCGTTCGGGAAATAGAGTTCACTCATTCGCTCACTTTGCACTCGAAGCATCATGATTGCATCTACATTTGGAATCAATTCGTCAAAATCATAAGACACATTGGCATTCCAGCTTTCAATTCCAACTGGTAACAAAGTTGGTGGCGCCACAACACTTACAGTTGCTCCAAGTTTGGAAAGCAATAAAACATTTGAGCGGGCAACTCGTGAATGTAATATGTCTCCGACGATGGCAACGTGTAATCCTTGCAAATTCTTAGCGCCTTGCATCAAATGTTTACGCAATGTGTAGGCATCGAGTAGCGCTTGGCTTGGGTGTTCGTGCGTTCCATCTCCAGCATTGATGACAGTTCCAGACATCCATTTCGATGTAGCTAATCTGTGCGCGGCACCTGAAGCCTGGTGGCGAATAATCACAGCATCGGCCCCCATTGCTTGCAGCGTTTGTGCCGTATCTTTTAGGGATTCGCCCTTGCTAACGCTAGATCCTTTAGCGCTGAAGTTAATAACATCTGCAGATAAACGCTTAGCTGCAGCTTCAAAGGATATTCGAGTGCGGGTGGAGTCCTCTGCAAACAAGTTCACGATAGTTCTGCCGCGAAGAGTTGGTAATTTCTTCATAGG
>CAITAV010000049.1 GCA_903890345.1 uncultured Actinomycetes bacterium | reverse complement strand
TGCAATTGGTGAAGGAATGTTTACTCCTGAAGAGTCGCCTGCACAGCTCGCTGCTCTTACAAAGTTAGAAACTGTCTTTGCTTTAATTGAAGGGTGGACCGATGAGGTCACAACTCTTGCAGTAAGTGATCGACTTCCATCGATCGATGCACTTCGCGAAACATTTCGCAGACGTCGTGCAACGTCTGCTCCGACTCAACAATTATTTAAATCACTCTTTGGCCTTGAAGTTTCACCACGCATGTCACGAGAAGCTGCAAACTTTTGGAAAGTTATCCGCGAAAAAGAGGGTGTAAGCACTCGAGATAAAATCTGGTCATCACTATTGCCAGCACCGGAAGATTTATTGGACCCTGAGAATTTCTTGAAGAGCACAGAAGTCCCAGATGACTTATCTAGTCTTTAATTAGAAAAGCGAAGTCCCCGGGCGCACATTCTGTATCTGCCTTCCCCTTGCAGATATAGAACGGTTATCCGAGGACTTCGTAGTCGCAAAGTACGACAGAAGAGAGTCATAATCAAATAACCCCCGCATTGACAACACGACTTTTTTTGTTGTAATGCAATTATTTTTCGGCGTTTTATTGTGTTAAATAAGTTGTGAAATCGCTTCAACAGGTACCGTTTCTCTATGACCCTCAACCACTCCATTACACATTCATTAGGAGATGGTGATGGTGACGTCGAATCCACCCTTCCAGGAATCTCAGAGGGTGAAATAGTTGTCTTGAGATCCAAGCGCCGCAAAAAAAGTATCTCTGCCTATCGCCAAGGTGGGCGAATAATCATTTCGATCCCTGCGCGTATGAGTAAAGCTGATGAACGAAGCGTTATCCCCGAGATGATCGCCAAAATCCGTGCGCAAGAGGCCGATGAATCACCATCTGAAACGATGTTGATGCAGCGATGCGTGCAATTGCTAGAACGTTATGCACCAGAAATTACGATATGTCCGAAATCAATTAATTGGCGTCAGATGCGCGAGCGCTGGGGATCTTGCACATCAGTAGATGCAACGATTCGAATCTCAGATCGACTCAAAGGCGCTCCGGAGTACGCCCTGGATTACGTCCTCTTTCATGAAGCGATCCATCTTCATTACTTTGACCATGGCCCAGAATTTAAGGCTGTTCTAGCCAGATTCCCCGAAGAGAGCCGTGCTGAGGCCTATTTAGAGGGCTTTGAGGCCGCTGAACGGCGTTACATGCCGCCAGCCGTACTTCCCGGAGCCCAAGTCCTGTAAAAAACTTCCCACAATCACGCGTGATATGAGCGCAATTGAGCGTGAGCGGGGGTATCGTCATGCTTGCACGCCTGCCCCTTATTGGGAAAAAACCCATAGGCAAGCATGCGTCGAACGGAGGAAGAAAATGGCAGAGACATACAAAGGTGACGCTTATTGCGTTAAGTGCAAAGAGAAGCGTGAATTCGAGGGAACCGTAAAGGTCTCAGAGTCCGGTCGTCGCATGGCACAGGGCATCTGCCCAGTATGTGGCACCAAGGTGAACCGCATTCTCGGTAAGGCTTAATACAAGCCCAGCTAAAAGCACTTTTAAGAAAACCCCCGCAGGCAGATATTGCTTGGTGGGGGTTTTCTTTTGTACTGGTGCAATCCGTAACGACTTAATTACGCAAAGCAATGAATTCGTGTGTTCGTGCACAGAAATTAATGGTGGCAAATTCCGGCTTAGAAATTAACGCCATTGTGCGCAGATGAAAATACAAACAGTAGCTACGCCAGCACTCGATTTATCACTCATCCGTCCACGCCTTAAAAGAGGCGCAATTGTTCTCTCGTTATCCGATTCGTTGATCAAAGGAAATCGCGTTTTTGTTGGGTGTAATGGTTCCGGAATCGAGTGTGAGGCACTTGGTATTAATTCAATCATCGCCGCATTTGATGGCAAGAAGAGCGCGCAGGAAATTGCAGATGCGCTCGCGATAAACGTTGAGATTGTCTGTGAGGTTATTGGCCAACTACTCAGTGCAGGACTTATCGATTATTTAGTTACACCGATAGTTGCGCCAGGTCGTTTCAAAGAACAAGATCAGAGCGCCGATGCTGGTTATATTCAATTGCAATCAAAAATCACTCCAGAGTTATCTGCGACAACATGGATCTCCGGTGTTAACGATGGTGGAGTTGAAGTATTAACGAATCGTCGATTGGCATTAATAGAAATATCTGGAGAAAACAGAGTTGCAACTCAGTTATATGGACTTTTGCTTGCAAGTGGAGTGACGCAAACAAAGATGGCCTCTGCTTCTAGGCGAGATCGCGCGCGAATTGGAAACCAAGATATGTGTGCGGGTTTACTAACAAGTGGTGATGTTGGTTCAAATTTTCAGCACACTCTCGAAGATAAAGCTCGGGAATTGGCTCTCTTTCCAAGTAAAGACAAATCCGTTGCAGAAGATATCCCCGAAGTTTTCCTAAAAATATTTATTGGAAATGGTCATGAGGCACTTATTGCACAAAGCATGAGTGAAGATGAAATACATTTAATTGTTGCAGCCCCCGATGGACCATCAATAGATGTTGGTCCACTTGTGATCCCTGGCAAAAGTGCGTGTTCTCGTTGCGTAACTCTTGCGCGAAGTGATCAGCACTCGCTTTCTCGCGAAATAGATATCTTTAGGAGCACGCATACGGAGTTAGAAATACCCGTATCTATTTCACACTTTGTGGCAGCACAAATCGCATCTGAAATTCTTAGATTTATTGATACAAAGAAATCTGCTCTGATCTCAGCTCGGGTGCGTACCAACTATCTCGATGTATGTAATCCTCAACACATTCGCTTTGCACGCCATCCATTGTGCGGATGTTCTTGGCGTTAATTCGCCCTTCACTTGCGCATCTGTAGCCACTCGTACTTTCTCAAGATGCCAAGTGAGAGATTTTCTTCCAGAATATGCCCATGCCCGAAGACAAAGTTCACGAAACAGAAATCCCTCGCTCTGGCGCTGTGCGCTCGGCGAAGATGGTTTCAATTCCACTCGGTCTTGCAGGACGCGGAGCACTTGGACTTGGTCGTCAATTAGTCGGTCAATCTGGTTCTGTTGTGTTGGCAGAGATTCAAGAAAAAACTGCAGAACAATTATTTAAAGTTCTTGGCGAATTAAAAGGTGGCGCCATGAAATTCGGCCAAGCACTCTCTGTCTTTGAAGCAGCGCTTCCAGAAAATATTGCAAAGCCATATCGCGAAACTCTTACGAAATTACAAGAATCCGCGCCGCCACTACCAACTCGCGTAGTCCATAAAGTATTAGCAAAAGAACTCGGTGAAAATTGGCGAGATAACTTTGCAAGTTTTGAAGACAAAGCAACCGCGTCGGCTTCCATTGGCCAAGTGCACAAAGCAGTGTGGAAAGATGGTCGCGTTGTTGCTGTAAAGATTCAGTATCCAGGCGCCGCCGAAGCACTCATCGCAGATCTCAATCAGATTCAGCGCTTCTCAAAGATCTTCCAATTAGTTTTACCTGGCCTTGATATGAAGCCACTTCTTGAAGAACTACGTGCTCGCATCATCGAAGAAGTTGATTACATGTATGAAGCAGAAGCGCAGAGCACTTATGCCGCGGCATACGACGGCGATCCAGATATTGCGATCCCTAAAGTTGTTATGGCATCGGATAAAGTCTTGGTCAGTGAATGGCTTGAAGGAAAGCCTCTCTCACAAGTAATTAAGAACGGCACACAAGCAGAGCGCAATAACGCTGGAATTAAGTTGGCTCGCTTTCACTTTACATCTCCCATCCGTGCTGGCTTGTTGCACGCCGATCCACACCCAGGAAACTTTCGCGTATTAGCCGATGGTCGACTAGGTGTTCTTGATTTCGGTGCATGCAATCGTCTGCCAAATGGTTTCCCAGAACCATTTAAAAACCTATTAAAGAACGCACTCGATGATGATGCACAAGCACTTTACGAGGGCTTCAAAAAAGATGGATTCATACTTCCAGAAGTAGATGTTGCTCCAGAATTAGTTCTTGAATTCCTTGTTCCACTTGTAGAACCACTTAGAACAGAAACCTTTAAATACTCACGTGAGTGGCTGCGCGATCAAAGCGCCCGCGTTGGAGATCCTCGTAATCCCACTGCAAAGATTGGTTTCCAATTAAATTTGCCTGCTGAATATGTATTGATTCACCGAGTCACAATGGGCACTACTGGAATCTTCTGCCAACTTGAAGCAGAAGGCCGTTGGCTGGATGAAGCAATTATCTGGCTACCAGAAATTACGCCGGCTTCACTAACTCGTTAAAAGCAATGAGCGAGCGCTGAGGATTTCTCAGCACCCGCTCATTACTCTATGCAGCGATACGTGGCCGTCCCGCTTTACGTTTACGTTCGATCACAACACCATCTTCAAATAATTCTCCGCCCCACACTCCAACTGGTTCTTGGCGTGAGAGTGCACCGCTTAAACACTTTGCACGAACAGGACATTCACCGCAGAGTGCCTTTGCAGCCTTGATATCGGCTTCGGCTTCAGAGAAAAATGTTTCCGGGTTGGCGCTGTGACATGGAAGCGCATAACCAATCGCGCTTTCATACGTTCCGGTGACATCGTTTAATCCGATCTTCTCCCCGGTTTCTGCCCATCCTGGTACTAGTAGTTCGCTGTAGAGAACGCTCATGGTTCTCACCTCTTCCCTCTCGTTGTTCTTCCTGTTAGTTGGTTAGTTGGTTTACTGGTGGAAATGAAAAAGGGCCCGAATCCTTTGTGGATTCGAGGCCCTTGGTTGGCTGCTATCGGTTAGGCGATAGTGCCCCAAGTGGCCTCATCCACTGCGTAAAAAGCTGCGTAAAACGCTGGCTTTGTAGCAGTAGGCCAAGTTGTATAGCGCTTATTAGTCGCTGTACTTGGATGTGAATGGGCATGAGAAGTAGCGCTAACGCGTGAAGCGTTAACGTTATGAGTGCTTACGATTGTTGACATCGCGTGCTCCCTTTTCTCGTGTCCATCCATATTTTGGATGAAGTGCAAGGGTAAAGCATGCCCCCACGATGATGCAAATTAATTAATTTTGCGTACGCGTACGCGGGCTTACGAACTAGCCAGTAACCCAGATTCACGCAGGAATCGGCTTGGCTCTCCGCGGTAACTCATGCGTAAATCCTTCTTCGCACGCGTGATCCCCACGTAGAACAAGCGGCGCTCTTCATCGATAGTGCTCTGATTTTCTGGGCCTGTATTTCCTGATTCAAATGGCAATATCGATTCACTGACGCCAATTAAAAATACGCGTTCCCACTCAAGTCCCTTTGCAGCATGCAACGTTGCCAACGTGAGTACAGGCATTGTTGGTGGATTGTTTTGTTGTACACGATCTTCAACTTCACGCAGATATGCGCGTAGCGTCTTTGGTGCAAATGAATCGTCAGCATCTAACTCGCGCGCCAGGTGCAGTAAACCTGCAATGCCATCGATAGTGGCGCCAGTTAAAAATGGTTGTGCCAACGTGCGTAATTCATCGAGCCAATACACGCCTTCTGTTGGAATTACCGATGCGGTGCGAACACCCTTGAGAAATTCGCGAACATCCATGCGATCAAAGAATCGCTCGTTATTGCGCACTTGATACGGCAAGCCTGCTGCTGCAATCGCCTTTTCAATGGAGTTCAGTTGATTATTGGTGCGAGCCAAGATTGCAATCTCTTGAGCCGCCGCACCCTCTGACAATAGCTCTCCAATATCTTTAACAACACCTGCAATTTCCGCGGACTCATCTTTATAGGCTGCAATAGATGGCTTAGCACCGTGATCATTTTGGGCGACAAGTTCTTGTCCCATCGATGCACTTCTCAAAACTGTATTTGCCATCAATGTAATCTCAGGAGTTGAGCGATATCCACTAGTTAATCTAATTACTTCGGCATCTGGAAAACGTTGGGTGAAAGTATTTAAAAAGACCGGGGTTGCGCCAGCGAATGAATAAATAGTTTGGGCGGGGTCTCCAACAACGCATAACTCTTGGCGACTGCCCAGCCATGCATTAATCACACGTTGTTGCAGCGGTGAAATATCCTGATACTCATCGATTGTGAAGTGGCGGTATTGATCTTGTACTCGCTCACGCACTTCGCGCTCTTCTTCTAGCATCGCAGCTGTTAGCAACAAAACATCCTCAAAATCCATTGCCCGCTCTTGCTTCATCAAAGACATATAGGCGGTGTAGACCTGGGCAATTTGTTCTGGATTAATCCGTGGCTTTTGCGTGCGCTTTGATGCTTCATTTACATAATCTTCTGGCACAACTTGTGAGGATTTAGCCCACTCAATTTCAGATGCGATATC
>CAITAV010000048.1 GCA_903890345.1 uncultured Actinomycetes bacterium | reverse complement strand
CTCTCGAAAAATTAAGCGAGAAATTCGCAAGCGTTTTCCGGATTCGCCAACAAAGGGACTTGGTCTTTACGGCTGGCTGCGTTCAACGCAAATGAGACGTCTTCGTACTCCACACCCACAAGTTAAAGCTGGAGAAAGTTTCTAAATAGCCTTTAAAGGTTTATCTAACGTGGGACTCAACAAAAGGCAGATTAACTACTTCAGCCTGTGACTCGCGTCCGCGAACATCGATTACTACTACTGCTCCGAGTGATACCGAAGAATCCAATAGCGCCAGTGCAATTCCATTTTTTAGTGTGGGCGAAAACGTTCCTGAAGTAACTTCACCTACTTCTATGCCATCTGAATCTTTAACTTTCATGCCAGCGCGAGGAATACCTCGGTCTAGAGATTTCAAGCCATGCATAAATCTACGAGGACCATTGGTGCGCTCACTTCGTAGAACCACATCTCCTGAAAACTTTTCTTTCTTCCATCCCACAGCCCATGATGCATGTGCCTGTACGGGAGTTATTTCAAGTGAAAGTTCGTGGCCATGTAGCGGATATCCCATTTCAGTTCGCAACGTATCGCGTGCACCTAAGCCACACACAAGGCCATCGAAAGGGGCAATTGCGGCAACAAGTGCGTCCCACACTTTTTCAGCATCTTTCCAAAGCGGCAATAACTCAAAACCGAATTCGCCTGTGTATCCAGTGCGGCAGAGAATTACATCGCATTGAGCAATCTTTACCTTCGTAAAACTCATGTAATCAATTGAGGCTGCAACGCCTAGGGATGTTAAAACTTCTGCAGTTGCTGGTCCTTGTAGTGCCAGTACCGCATACTCTGTATGCAAGTTTGTAATTGTGAGGCCAGGAGTTACCTGTGCTTGCAGCGCTGCAACAACGTCGGATGTATTTGATGCGTTCGGCACAAGAAAAATATCATCGGCTGAATTTCTGTATGCAATCAGATCGTCAATAACGCCGCCTTCGGCATTGCACAACATCGTGTACTGAGCCATGCCATCAGAAATTCGATTTAGGTCGTTAGTCAGAATTGCGTTGAGAAAATCTAAAGCACCGCTTCCCTTAACACTTGCTTTACCTAAGTGCGATACATCAAAAAGCCCTACGCGTTCTCGGACTGCGCTGTGTTCGGCAAGTACTCCAGTGGCTGGATATTCAATGGGCATAAGCCATCCACCGAAATCAGCCATCTTGGCTTGAAGATCCACGTGTTTTTGATGGAGAGGAGAATTTTTCACATTCACAACCTACTCCCACTGCAACAAAAGTTCCTACAACCGATAACCTGTGCGTCTTGCAGTTTTTGAGAAGGAGCTACATGTCCACGTTGGCACTTACTGACGGCGCCGTAAACAGCGGCGTAATCGTCGTCGGGCTTTCATTTAATCCAAATAAAGCAGCGGCGTTAACGATTGAATCTGGCACTCTCACTCTGGATACAAGAACATTGCTCGCTCAACTCAAAGAGCTCGGAGCAACTGGTAAATATGATGAAATCAT
>CAITAV010000047.1 GCA_903890345.1 uncultured Actinomycetes bacterium | reverse complement strand
GATTTCTTGTAGAGCACGTTTAATGTCGCTATCTGGCAAGTTTTCTAGCGCTTCTACTTCAGCAGATTTTCCTTGATCACTTGTGTGTGATGCGGCATCGGCTAATTGCCAATCTTCGACTTCGCCAGCGCTTAGTTGTGGACGTCGTTGATCTTTTCTATATGTATTAATAAAAGTAGTTGTAAGAATTCGATAGAGCCACGCTTTTAGATTGGTACCCGCTTCGAATTGATGAAAAGAAGTAAATGCTTTGAGATAAGTGTCTTGAACCAAGTCGCGCGCATCATCTGGATTTCGTGTGTAACGAAGTGCGGCAGCGTATAACTGATTTGTGAACGCAAGAGCATCGCGCTCGAACCGATTAGTGCGATCGGCGGCGCTCTCTTTTACTAAATCAGTTGATGACATCGCCGTAAGGCTATCGCTTTGGAGCCACTGCTTGCATGGCGAGGCGCGCTAGAAAAGGGTTTCGGGTTCGCCGAGTTCAATAGGCTCAATTAAACGCGGCGTGTTATTTCGAACCAGATTTACTTGAGAGGAAACAGGACGCGTAACCAACCCGTCATCTGGCTGCGCGTTTTCCATTAATGAGCGGAGTAATTCAACATCGTGTTGAGCAGGGTCAAGCCATGCTTGCCAACGATCGCGCGGCATCATGACTGGCATGCGACTGTGAATGGTTGCTAATTCTCCAACAGCTTCACGAGTAATGATTGCTGCGCTTTGAATGATTTCACCTTCCATACTTTTCCATGTCGACCAAATTCCTGCGATCGGAAGAGTGCGAGTCTTTGTTGATGAAATATAAAATGGTTGCTTCGGCGAATATTTACCAAGAGCAGTCGCCCATTCGTAATATCCATCGGCTGGAATTAAACATCTCTGAGTTCTAAATGCATTTCTAAAAGTTGGTTTTTCATGAATAGATTCGGAGCGCGCATTAATAGCGTGTGATTGTGATGCACGTGCTTCATCTTCACTCTGATGCCAATGCGCCATGATTCCCCATGACGCAATTGATAACTCTTTTTGCTCGGCTAAAGTTTGTGATGCGCGAACAATGTAAATTGGATTAGTTGGCGCAATATTCCAACTCGATGGCAATTCTTCGACAGGGGTAGTAACACCGATACCGAACTCTTCAGCCAGTTCGGAGGTGTTCAGCGATTGCGCATAACGGCCGCACATAGAGATACAGGTTATCGGTAGACTCATACATATGGATAAATCAACGAGCACGAGCGGGGCGATGTGGCCTGCTCCTTTTCGTGGATCACAACCTGTACATGCTCGTGTTGTAATTCCTGGATCTAAATCAGTTACAAACCGTGCGCTAATACTTGCAGCCCAAGCAAAGTCACCATCTATCTTGCGCAGACCACTTATTTCTCGCGATAGTGAGTTAATGGTTGCTGGACTTCGCCAACTTGGAATTAAAGTTGAAGAAATACAAGTTGAGAGTATTTCTGGTACGGGAGCGAGTGCAGCAACAGGTGCTGCAACAACAGCGGCAACTAAAGAACTCGCGTGGAAAATAACACCAGCGCCACTTAAGGGCCCAGCAACAATTGATGTTGGTAATGCGGGAACAGTGATGCGCTTTTTGCCACCTCTTGCAGCACTCGCACAAGGAAACATTTCATTTGATGGTGATCCACGTTCGCATGAGCGCCCATTGGGTCCTGTTATTAAAGCGCTCGAAGAACTTGGAATTTCAATCGATCACGGCAATCGTTACAGCTTGCCACTTTCACTTGTAGGAACAGGAAAGATTCCTGGCGGCGAAATTGATATTGATGCCAGCGCATCTAGCCAATTTCTTTCAGCACTTCTATTAATTGGTCCAAGTACCGTCAATGGAATAACAGCCAGACACGTTGGCGGCGAACTCCCATCAATGCCGCATATTGAAATGACAGTTGAAATGCTCCGTGATTTTGGTGCAACTGTTCATGTAGATGCAGCTAAGAAAACGTGGCGAGTAGAACCAGGTGCATTGCAAGGAAAAGATTTAATGATTGAACCTGATTTATCAAACGCAGCACCATTTTTATCAATTGCGATGGTGTGTGGTGGATCTATAACGATTGCAGATTGGCCAGTGAAAACAACACAACCTGGAGATCAATTACGCACACTACTTCGCGATATGGGAGCAAGTATTTCCCTTAATAGCGATGGGTTAACTCTTACTTCTAACTCAGAAAAATCATCGCTACGTGATGCACCAAAAATTATTGGTATAGATGTTGATCTTCATGATGTTGGTGAATTAACTCCATCTATTGCAGCATTGGCTGCACTTGCTGACTCACCTTCACATTTACGCGGAATTGCACATCTTCGTCTGCACGAGACAGATCGCTTGGCTGCACTTACTCGCGAGATAAATGCAATCGGTGGAAAAGTAAGCGAAGAACCAAGTGCGCTTCACTTTGAACCATCACCATTACATGCAGGCATATTTCACACATATGAAGATCATCGACTTGCAACTGCTGGCGCCGTTATTGGATTAGTAACTGCAGGAATAGAAGTCGAAAACATCGCCACTACGCGCAAGACCCTGACGGATTTTCCAGGACTTTGGAAGAGTTTGGTTGAGTAATGTGCAGAGCGCTCAGTTCGATTGTGAATTAGCGCAAATGGTAAAGGTAAGTAAATCCGTGCGAGAATTGCACCAATGAGTAAACGCGTTTATGACGAGAGCGATGCACGTATTCGCCCTGCACGAAGTACTCGTCCGCGCACAAAAGATCGCCCATCACACGATGATGCAATTACTGCACTTGTAACAACAGTTGATCGTGGTCGAACCACATGTATTACTGATGACCGCATAATTGTTACAGCAATGAAGTCCCGCGAACTAGGACCCAAGTCAGTAGTTGTTGGTGACATCGTAAGTTTGGTTGGTGATGTCAGCGGAAGTGAAGGAACGTTGGCAAGAATTGTTTCCGTTAATCCACGGAGAAATTCGCTCAGTAGAACTGTCGATGATGCGGCAAAAATAGAGCGCACAATTGTTGCAAACATTGATTACCTTGTAATTGTTGCCTCAACGACTAATCCAGAGCCACGTCGGGGATTAATTGATCGCTTCTTAGTCTGCGCATTTCACGAAGGAATCGCACCAGTACTTTTAATTACAAAAACAGATTTAGCACCACTGCCAGAATTTATTGAAGAGTACAAAGCTTTGGGTGTGCAGATTGTTACAACATCTAGCAAAACTTCAGATCGTGATGCAGATGTTGCAAAGATTCACACTTTACTTGCCGGAAAAACTTCAGTACTTGTTGGCCACTCTGGTGTTGGAAAATCAACATTGATTAATGATTTAGTTCCGCACGCAGGTCGAATCACTGGAGATGTTAACGATGTCACTGGTCGCGGGCGTCACACATCTTCTAGTGCGATTGCACTGCCACTTTCTCCAGATTTAGATCCTGCTGGTGGTTGGGCGATTGACACACCAGGGATTCGTGCATTTGGTTTAGCGCACCTTGATCCAAATAAAATCATTGCATCATTTAGCGATTTATCTGAGGTTGCAGCTACGTGCATGCCGAATTGTTCACATAGCGAAGAGAGTTGCCGACTTAACGAGTGGGCCGCTCCAGGTGGCACAGCCGATGTTGCAAAAACTAGACGTTTACAAAGTTTGCGTTCACTGCTTGAAATCAAG
>CAITAV010000046.1 GCA_903890345.1 uncultured Actinomycetes bacterium | reverse complement strand
GTGCACCAGGTGCACCGCGTTCAGGAATGTCAGGACCACGTCCTGGTTCTGTACGTCCAGGTTTTGCAGCGCGACCATCTTCACCACGTCCACCTTCAACAGGAAATTTCCCACCACGTACTGGTGCACCATCTACTGGTGCAGCAAATTCAAGTCCTTATAAAACTACTGGCGGCGGTGCACCTGCTGCAGGTGGTCGTCCAGGCGGCGGACCAAATCGCGGTGGCGGTCGTGGTGGTGCTGGTGGTGCATTTGGAAAGAATCAAAGCAAGAGCAGTAAGCGCAAACCAAAGAGTAGAAAAGCGCTGCGCGATGAATTCGACAATATGCAAGCACCACAACTTGGTGGAGCAGTTATTCCTCACGGCGATGGTAAAACTCAAATTCGCATGCGCCGTGGTTCTTCTCTTGCAGACTTTGCAGAAAAAATTAATGCAGATCCAGCAGCACTCGTAGCAGCGCTATTTCACTTAGGTGAAATGGTTACTGCGACTCAATCAGTTGATGCTGACACTTTCGAAATTCTTGGTGCACAGCTTGGATATGTCATCCAAATTGTGAGCCCAGAAGATGAAGATCGTGAGTTACTGCAGGGCTTTGATATCGATCTTGGAGAAGAACTTGAAAGTCTTGATCAAGATCGTCTAGTTGCTCGTCCACCAGTTGTAACTGTTATGGGTCACGTTGATCACGGTAAAACTCGTCTACTAGATGCAATTCGTCAGACTGAAGTTGTTAAGAGTGAAGCTGGCGGAATTACTCAGCACATTGGTGCCTACCAAATTCACCATGATCACAACGGAACCAACCGCGCGATTACATTTATCGATACACCTGGTCACGAAGCATTTACAGCCATGCGTGCTCGTGGTGCAAAGGTCACAGATATTGCAGTTCTCGTAGTGGCAGCCGATGACGGTGTTATGCCTCAGACAATCGAAGCTCTTAACCATGCGCAAGCAGCAGATGTTCCAATTGTTGTAGCGGTTAACAAAGTTGATAAAGAAGGCGCAAATCCTGACAAGGTTCGCCAGCAATTAACTGAGTACAACTTAGTCGCCGAAGAGTACGGCGGAGAAACAATTTTCGTAAACGTTTCTGCGAAATCTGGTTTAGGAATTGATGCGCTCATCGATTCAATTCTTCTCACTGCCGATGCTGCGATTGATCTTCGTGCAATTGCAGATGATGAAGCACGTGGTGTTGCGATTGAAGCTCACCTAGATCGCGGTCGTGGACCTGTTGCAACAGTGCTTGTTCAACGTGGAACTCTAAAAGTTGGAGATGCAATCGTTGCTGGCGGATCATTTGGTCGTGTTCGAGCAATGCTCGATGAAGATGGTGGAAACGTTCTCGAAGCTGGTCCATCTCGTCCAGTTCAGGTGCTCGGATTTACATCAGTACCAAGTGCTGGCGATACGTTCTTGGTCGCAGATGAAGATAGAACTGCACGACAAATTGCTGAAAAGCGTCAAGCAGCTGAACGTAATGCGCAACTCGCAAAGGCACGCAAGAAGGTTTCACTCGAAGACTTCATGGAGCAATCAAAGATCACAACACTTAACCTTATTCTCAAGGGCGACGTGAGTGGATCTGTTGAAGCGCTCGAAGATGCACTTCTACAACTCGATGTTGGCGCAGAAGTTGATCTTCGCGTTATTCACCGTGGTGTTGGTGCAATCACAAAGAGCGATATCACGCTTGCATCCGCATCTACTGCAGTTGTAATTGGTTTTAACGTTAAGCCAGAACCACAGACTGCAATATTCGCCGATCAAGAAGGCGTTGAAGTTCGCTTCTATTCTGTTATCTATCAAGCAATTGAAGAAATCGAACTCTCCCTTAAGGGCTTGCTCAAGCCGGAATTTGAAGAAATTGTTCTGGGTAATGCAGAAGTTCGTGACATCTTTAAATCAAGTAAGGCTGGAAACATTGCTGGTTCCATGGTTCTAGATGGAATCATTCGCAGAAATGCCAAGGCTCGCTTAATGAGAAATGGCGATGTGATTACAGATAACCTCACTATCGATTCGCTTAAGCGCTTTAAAGATGATGCCACTGAAGTCCGTGAAGGATTCGAATGCGGTATTGGCGTTGGATCACTTAAGGAAATGCAAGTGGGCGACACAATTCAGGTCTACGAAATGCGCGAGAAGAAGCGAGCATAAAACGTGGGCACATCGCATCGCAGTCAAAAGGTTGCCGACCGCATCAAAGTTGTTGTTGCAGGCCTGCTCGAGGGAAAAATTAAGGACCCTCGACTAGGTTTTGTAACAGTTACTGATGCACGTGTGACCGGAGACTTACAGCATGCATCGATTTTTTATACGGTGCTTGGCGATGATGAACAACGTGAATCCACTGCCGCCGCACTTGAAAGTGCTAAAGGAGTAATTCGATCATCCGTTGGTAAAGACTTAGGCGTTCGGGTAACACCATCAATCGAATTCTTTCTAGATGGACTACCAGAGAGCGCACTAGCCCTTGATTCTTTGTTGGCAAAAGTTCGTGAGCAAGATGAAGAAGTTTCAAAACTGCGCAAAGAAGCGAATTATGCGGGCGAATCAGATGCATATAAGGCGCCGAAAATTATTGATAACAGCAGCAAACCGCTTCCAGTTGATCGCATTACCAATTGGGATGACGTTTAAAAAATATGTCTACAACAGATGGGTTTGTAGTTGTAGATAAGGCTGGCGCGATGACAAGTCACGATGTGGTGGCTGTCGGGCGACGCGTATTGGGCACACGTAAAGTTGGACACGCTGGAACATTGGATCCAATGGCTACCGGTATTTTAATTCTTGGATTTGGCCACGGAACAAGATTGCTTCAATACATCACCGATGGAGATAAGTCATATAGAGCAACCATTGCACTCGGCGCCGCCACGGTAACCGATGACGTTGAGGGCGACATAATTTCAGAAGCTAGCTCTTCAGATTTATTGAAAGTCACTGATGAAGATATTAAAAAGGTTCTATCCGAGATGCGCGGAGTAATTTCGCAACGTCCGAGTTCTGTTTCTGCAGTAAAAGTAGATGGCAAACGAGCACATGAGCGAGTAAGAGCTGGTGAAGTATTCGAGTTGGCGTCGCGTGAAGTAACCATTTCACAATTAGACGTAACCGATATTCGCCGTACCGAAAATGCCATTGAGGTCGATATTGAAGTAACGTGTTCTGCAGGAACATTTATTAGAGCAATTGCGCGCGATTTAGGTAATGCACTAAATATTGGGGGACACCTAACGTTTTTGCGACGTTCCAGGGTTGCATCCTTTGGTGAAGATGTAGCAACACCATTTGCGGAGTTTAAATCTGGAGATTTCAAGGCTTTGGGATTAGTCGAAGTTGCGCGGAAAATTTTTCAGGTTCGAGAAATCAATTCAGTTGAGTCTCAAGAACTATCTTTTGGCCGCAAAATTTCTGCTTCACCTAGTGCGCAGATTTATGCTGCCATCTCCGAAACCAATCAATTAATTGCCTTGCTGGAAAATCGAGAAGACGGAGCAAAACCAATTGCAGTTTTCGCTCCAGCGAATTGAAGTGGCAGAATACGCATATGGGTAAGCGCGTAGTAGCAATTGGTGTATTCGATGGAGTTCATCGTGGTCACCAAGAAATTCTTAATCGCGCCAAGGAAATTTCCGATGGCGGATCTGTCATAGCTCTGACATTTGATCCTCATCCAGCCACAGTATTTGCACCAGAGCGTGCTCCCAAACTTCTCGTGACCCTTTCAGATCGAGTCGTGCTCCTGAAAATTCATAATGCAGATCAAGTAGCGGTCATAAAATTCGATGCCAAATTTGCCCAGATGTCTCCACAAGATTTTGTTGAAAACGTTCTCGTCAATCAATTAGAAGCTACCGACATTATCGTGGGCGAAAATTTTACGTATGGGCATAAAGCTGAAGGAAATATTGACTCACTACGCGCAAGTGGTAAATCTAAGAATTTTGACGTTCATGTTCTATCTATATCTCAAGATGAAAATCAGAATATTTCATCTTCGCGTATTCGCACATTAGTCAAAGATGGTCACGTGGAATCCGCACGTAATTTGCTCACCAGACCTCATCGCTTGGATGGAATAGTTGTTCATGGCGAAGCACGTGGACGAGAAATTGGTTATCCAACAGCGAATTTAGGAAATATCGAAGGTCAATGCATTCCTGCCGATGGTGTTTATGCAGGATGGCTTACTGTTGGAATAAATCGTTGGCCAGCAGCAATTTCAATCGGAACCAATCCAACATTTGAAGGTGATCGCGGCCGACAAGTTGAAGCGTATGCACTCGATCAAGTTGGTTTAGATTTATATGATCAAGGAGCGACTATTGAATTTGGTTGGAGATTAAGAGATACCCTCAAATTTGATGGACTTGATCCACTGCTTGAACAGATGGCAAAAGATTGCCAACGTGCGCGGGAATTGACTGAGGAATAGCCCCGATTTCCTCTATCCACAGCACCGCTGGTAACCTATGCCACGTCCAACGAGAAAAAGAGTTTCCGTGTGGCAAACCGGCAACCATCGTGGCCCAGTAAAAGGAGATGCAAGAAATGGCATTAACACCAGAAGTAAAGAAAGAAATCGTTGCTAAGTACGGCAACTCCGCTACTGACACAGGAAGCCCTGAAGCTCAGATCGCGTTGTTATCAAAGCGTGTAGATGAAATTACTTTTCACCTTCAAACTAACCCACATGATCACCACAACCGTCGTGGTCTTTTGTTATTAGTTGGTCAGCGCCGACGCATTCTTCAGTACCTCTCAAAGACAGACATCAATCGCTACAGAGCGATTATTGAAAAACTCGGCATTCGCCGTTAATTAGACACAACTACTAGCCGCGTGGGCAATGGTCCTCGGTAGTGGTTTCCGGAAAAATTAGTGCAGCAAAATTGCACGTCCGTGAACTTCGATCGAAGATTCATTGTGCTCGACTCGGCTGTAGTCGAGAATAGGAGCGACCCATGGAGGGTCAAGAGATTCAATCCGCCGTTGCAGTAATTGATAACGGCAAGTTCGGAAAACGAGAAATTCGTTTTGAAACAGGCCGTCTTGCAAAGCAAGCAGCCGGAGCAGCAGCAGTTTATTTAGATGATCAGACAATGATTTTCTCAGCAACAACTGCTTCTAAAACACCAAAAGATCAATTTGATTTCTTTCCTTTAACAGTTGATGTTGAAGAGAAGATGTATGCAGTTGGTCGCATTCCGGGATCATTTTTCCGTCGTGAAGGACGTCCATCGGAAGATGCGATTCTGACATGCCGCTTGATCGATCGACCATTGCGCCCATCTTTCGTTAAGGGTCTTCGCAATGAAGTACAAATTGTTGTAACAGTTATGGCGCTAGATCCAGACCACATGTACGACGTGATTGCGATCAACGCTGCTTCAATGTCAACACAATTAGCAGGTCTTCCATTTTCTGGTCCAATTGGTGGCGTTCGCGTTGCACTTATTGAAGGTCAATGGATTGCATTCCCAAATCACTCACAACTTGATAAAGCTGTATTTGATATGGTCGTTGCAGGTCGTGTGACTAAAGATGATGTTGCAATCATGATGGTTGAAGCAGAAGCTACTTCACACACAATTGATCTAATCAAGGGTGGAGCGCCAACTCCAACTGAAGAAGTTGTTGCTCAGGGCCTCGATGCTGCAAAACCATTTATTAAGGTTCTTTGCGATGCACAATCAAAGCTTGCCAAGGTGGCTGCAAAGCCAACTGCTGAATTCCCAGTCTTCTTGGATTACCAAGACGATGTTTTTGCTGCTGTAGAAAAGGCCGCAAAGGATGATCTTGCAAAGGCAATGACAATTTCAGGTAAGCAAGAGCGCGAAACAAAGATTGATGAAATTAGTGCCTCCGTTAAGGAGTCAGTAAGTGCACAATTTGAAGGACGCGAAAAGGAAGTTCCTGCAGCATTTCGTTCACTCACTAAGAAATTAGTACGTCAACGTGTACTGCGCGAAAAGATTCGTATTGATGGACGTGGATTGCGCGATATTCGCCCACTCTCTGCAGAGGTTGAAGTAATTCCTCGCGTTCACGGATCAGCGATCTTCGAACGTGGCGAGACACAGATTCTTGGTATCACAACTCTTAACATGCTTAAGATGGAGCAACAGCTCGATACTCTCAATCCAGAAAATCACAAGCGTTATATGCACAACTACAACTTCCCACCATATTCAACTGGTGAAACAGGTCGTGTTGGAACACCTAAGCGCCGCGAAATCGGTCACGGTGCTCTTGCAGAGCGCGCATTGATTCCAGTTCTACCAACTCGCGAAGAGTTCCCTTACGCAATTCGTCAGGTCTCTGAAGCACTTGGTTCAAATGGTTCAACTTCTATGGGTTCAGTATGTGCATCAACACTTGCACTATTTAATGCCGGAGTACCACTTCGTGCACCAGTTGCAGGTATTGCAATGGGTCTAATTTCAGATGATGTTGATGGCAAAGTTGAATACGTTGCTTTAACAGACATTCTTGGTGCAGAAGATGCATTTGGCGATATGGACTTTAAGGTCGCCGGAACTAAGGACTTCGTTACAGCACTTCAATTAGATACAAAGCTTGATGGAATTCCAGCATCTGTTCTTGCTGGAGCACTTCTGCAAGCAAAAGAAGCGCGTCTTGCAATTCTCGATGTAATGAATGAAGCGATTGACTCTCCAGATGAAATGAGTCCATTTGCTCCACGAATTATTTCTGTGAAAATTCCAGTAGATCAGATTGGTGCAGTGATTGGTCCTAAGGGCAAGATCATTAACCAGATTCAAGATGAGACTGGTGCAGATATTTCAATTGAAGATGATGGAACAATTTATATCGGTGCAACCGATGGACCATCAGCAGAAGCTGCTCGTGCACAAATTAATGCTATTGCTAATCCAACAATGCCTGAGGTTGGCGAACGCTACCTCGGTACTGTTGTAAAGCTTGCAGCATTTGGTGCCTTCATTTCACTCATGCCAGGTAAAGATGGCTTGCTCCACGTATCTCAGATTCGCAAGATGCATGGCGGAAAGCGCATTGAAAATCTAGAAGAGGTTATGAAAGTTGGCGACAAGATTCAGGTTGAAATTGGTGAAATTGATCCAAAGGGAAAACTTTCACTTGTTCCTGTCCTTGAAGAAGGCGCGGCTTCAGCCGAATAAATGTCAGTTCGTCGCACAGTATTGCCCAGCGGTCTGCGAATCGTTACTGAAGAAGTTTCTTCAGTTCGAAGTGCAGCCGTTGGCATCTGGGTGAACATAGGTTCTCGTGATGAAGCACCAGCAACAGCTGGTGCTTCTCACTTTTTAGAACATCTTTTATTTAAAGGGACACCCCGTAGAAATGCACTAGAAATTTCATCAGCCATTGAATCTGTTGGTGGAGAGATGAACGCGTTCACCAGCAAGGAATACACCTGCTTCTATGCTCGAGTGATAGATACCGATCTTCCTATGGCTGTCGATGTAATTTCAGATTTGATTACCTCATCAATTGTTACCGCAGAAGATGTCGATGCCGAAAGAAAAGTTGTTCTTGAAGAAATAGCTATGCGCGATGATGATCCAAGTGATTTGGTTCATGACTTATACGCTGAGACATACTACGGAGATACCGCTTTAGGACGCCCGATTTTGGGAACTATTGATTCAATCAATAATATGTCTCGAAATACAGTTTTTAATTATTACAAGAAGCGTTATCTACCTCAAGATTTAGTAGTCGCTGTAGCTGGAAATATTAAACATAAGCGAGTAGTTGCAATGGTTGAGGAAGCACTCTCTCGAGATAACTTCTTAGATGTGCAAGGAACACCTCAGATACGTCCTAACACTCCTATTAAAAGAGGAAAACAAGGACGAGTCGGCATTATTTATCGAAAGAGCGAACAAGCACATATGTTTTACGGAATGGAAGGTGTTGCGCGCAACGATGATCGCCGCTTCACAATGGGGGTACTTTCTTCAGCGCTAGGTGGTGGAATGTCCTCTCGCTTGTTCCAAGAAATTCGCGAAAAGCGTGGACTGGCTTACTCCGTTTATTCCTATGCTCAACAATTTGCTGGTTCAGGTCAGATTGGTTTTTATGCAGGATGTAATCCAAGTAAAGCCACGGAAGTTATAAATATTATTCAAGAGGTACTTGCCGATGTAGCTAGTAATGGAATGTCACATGAGGAAATTGAAAGAGCAAAGGGAGCAGTTCGAGGCTCATTGGTGCTTAGCCAAGAGGACTCTGCTTCTCGTATGAGTCGTATAGGTAAGAGCGAGATTGTTTATGGCGACATTATGGGCTTTGATGAAATTCTTAAGGCGGTCGCACGCGTAACACCGGAAGACGTTCGTGTAATTGCCAGCGAATTTCTAACCAAAACGCCTACCCTTGGAGTTGTAGGTCCCTATAAGAGTGAAAGCCTCTTCGAAAAAGTTCTTGCGAAAGGAAGTACACGATGAGTGCAAAAATACGTGTTGGCGTACTTGGTGCTCGCGGAAGAATGGGCGCTGAAGTTGTTAAAGCAGTGACTAATACAAGTGATCTCGAACTTGTGGCACAACTAGATCTTGGTGATTCTCTGGATCAATTAGTTGCAACTGGAGCACAGGTAGTCGTTGATTTCACAACACCAGATAGCGTTATGAAAAACCTAGAATTTTTAATTCAAAATGATATTCATGCAGTTGTCGGCACAACTGGTTTTGATTCAGCACGGATTGATTCCCTGAGCAAAGAGTTGTCTAAGCATCCTAAGGTTGGCGTTCTCATCGCACCGAATTTTGCTATCGGTGCAGTCCTAATGATGGAATTTGCAGAAAAAGCTGCGCGTTATTTTGAATCTGCAGAAATAGTTGAAATGCACCATCCCGCAAAAGTGGATGCACCAAGTGGGACTGCAGCTCGTACAGCAGAATTAATGACACAGGCGCGAAAAGATTCAAAAAAAGCTCCAATGCCCGATGCAACCAAGCAATCATTAGATGGCGCGCGTGGAAGCAAAGTTGGAGATATTCCGATTCACTCTATTCGCGCACAAGGTTTAGTAGCTCACCAAGAAGTTTTGTTGGGCGGAGTTGGCGAAACCTTAACAATTAGACATGATTCACTCGATCGTGCTGGTTTTATGCCAGGAGTTTTACTTGGTGTTAGAAGTGTTATAAATCATCCAGGCCTAACTCATGGCCTAGATAAATTCATGTAAGGGAAAGTTAAATGTCAAAAGAACAAATAACTATGTATGGTGCTGATTGGTGCGGAGATTGCCGTCGCTCAAAGAGATTGCTCGCCGAATTAGGTGTCGAATACACGCACATTGATGTCGAAGAAGATCTCACTGCCGCCGACAAAGTACGCGAAATTAATGGCGGTGCTCAATCGATTCCGGTGATTGTATTTTCTGACGGTACGCACCTAACCGAACCTTCAGATATGGATTTAACAGCAAAGTTAAAAGCTCTTTCAATTATTTAAAGTAAGTTGTAAACGGCCGCAGAACTAACAGCGGCGCTTAGAACAACAACCGGAAAAGGCGCCTTAAATATCAGTGCAACAAAGGCTGCCCCGAGTCCAGCTAATCGGTGGTCAAGTACGATCGCGCTCTTGGTGGTTACGCTTTGAACCGCAACTAGTGCGCTTAAAAGCGCTATCGGGATAAGTAAGTTAATTCTTTTAATTAGTGGGTGAGATAGAAACTTCTCAGGAACGCTATGACCGGAAAACTTAAGGGCATAAGCAATTGCGCTTGTACCAATCACGCCAAGCCAAAACGTATCCATTATTTAGTAATCCTTAATCCCGCGATTACTGCGATTACGGCAGTTCCAATAATTGGTAATCCAGCGGGCAAAAATGGTGTTGTTGCAATCGCAAAAGCAGCAGCGGTAAGTGCCAATGATTTATCTGTGGAATTCTTTAATCGTGGCCAGACAAGACCAAGAAATGCTGCTGGCACTGCAGCGTCTAATCCCCAAGCAGAAGGATCGCCCATTGCCTCTGCACCGAGTGCTCCAGCGAGTGTAAAAAGATTCCAGAAAATAAATACACCGAAACCGGTGAGCCAAAATCCTTCGCGCATTGCAGATTCGCCACGTGCTTCTTGAGAAAGACTGACGCCAGTTGATTCGTCAATTGTGATTTGTGCGGCTATCACTCTTTTTAATCCGCGTACTTTAAGAATCGGAGCCATAAGCACTCCATATAAACCATTTCTGATTCCTAGCAATGACGCTGTTGCAATGCCACTGAGCGCGCCACCTCCTGCACCAATTACACCGATAACAGCAAATTGAGAGGCTCCAGAAAAAGTCAGGAGTGAAAGTAAGCAACTTTGCAGAACACTAAATCCATTAGCAACTGCTGCTGCACCAAATGCAACGCCATATGCGCCAACGGTGAAGGAAACACTGAGAGAATCGCGAAATGTGGGGGAAGCAACTCTAGACACACCCGCATTCTGCCGTATAAATCCAACGGGTCAAAGCGCCCTCTAGATAAGGTCGCACTATGAGCGAGTCAGAGATAGTTTTTAGAAGCGATGTAACCGTAGAACTTGTGAAAGCAAGTGCTAGTGATGCTGATGTTATTTGGGCAGCTCGTGTATCTACTGCCGGTGAACAATCAATGGAAGAAATTGGTGAAGACCCAGCCCGTTCAGAAGGCCTCATAAATTATTTGGCTCGCGAACGCCATGGCTCACCTTTTGAACACACATCGATGACATTTTTTATTTCTGCACCGATTTTTGTATTCCGCGAGTTTATGCGTCACCGAATTGCTTCATACAACGAAGAGAGTGGCAGATACCGCGAACTCAAACCAGTTTTCTATATTCCAAGCACTGATCGTAAATTGATTCAGGTTGGAAAAACTGGTTCATACACATTTGTTGATGGAACTACAGAGCAGTACGAAACTTCTGTAAAGGCCATGAAAGATGCATATGTTGTTGCTTATGAGCAATACCAAAAAATGTTGGAAGTAGGAATTGCCCGGGAAGTCGCTCGCGTAGTTCTCCCAGTAGGACTTTATTCATCCATGTATGTCAGTATGAATTCACGAGCGCTGATGAATTTCTTATCTCTTCGCACTGCGCGTGAAGGTTCACATTTTCCAAGTTACCCTCAACGCGAAATAGAGATGGTTGCTGAGAAGATGGAAGCTGAATTTGCTAAATTAATGCCGCTTACGCATAAGGCATTTGAGAAATCTGGACGCATTGCGCCCTAACTAGGCGATAGCCTTAGCCCATGACAACGCAAGCGCCATTCGGGCGGCTATCTACAGCGATGGTGACTCCTTTTAAAAAGGATTTATCTATTGACTGGGATGGCGTTGCAACTTTGGCGCAGCATTTACTTTCAACTGGTCATGATGCAATTATTGTCAACGGAACCACTGGTGAGGCGCCAACGACTAGTGATGACGAGAAAGACCAAATCGTTAAAGTTGTAAAAGATGCTGTTGCAGGTAAGGCAAAAGTTGTGGCTGGCGCCGGAAATAACGAAACAACGCATTCAGTTGAACAAGCGTTACGTGCGCAAAAGGCTGGTGCAGACGGATTACTCGTTGTCACTCCGTATTACAACAAACCACCGCAAGCAGGAATCGAAGCTCACTTTCGCGCAATTGC
>CAITAV010000045.1 GCA_903890345.1 uncultured Actinomycetes bacterium | reverse complement strand
GTTCCTGCTTCTGCAAGCTCTTCAATAATGATTTCGTTACAGAGTTCGATGCACTCGTCGCAGATGTAAACACCTGGGCCGGCAATTAATTTCTTGACTTGCTTCTGAGTTTTACCGCAGAAGGAACATTTCAGCAGATCGCTAGTCTCGCCGATGCGTGTCATTTCACTCCTTTGTTCCCATTGGGGGAAATTTTTGGGAACGTCTAAGAGATAAGAATAGATTGAAGGCGTGTGATTACGCGGGATAAAGAAGGCTTACTTTGTTCGCCGAGAGAATAATTAAGCGAAAAAGTTCTTACTTAGCCTTTGCTTTACGGCTCGCTAGAACCTGATCGATAAGTCCATACTCGACTGCTTCTGCTGACGTAAGAATCTTGTCGCGTTCGATATCTAATGCAATTTCTGCAGGTGAACGAGTTGAGTGACGAGAAATTAACTCTTCGAGAAGTGTGCGCATACGCAGAATTTCGCGAGCTTGGATTTCGATATCAGATGCTTGTCCGCCACCTTCAGAAGATGGTTGGTGAATCATGATTCGAGAATTTTCGAGTGCATAGCGCTTGCCCTTTGCGCCGCCTGCAAGCAGAACAGCTGCAGCCGATGCAGCCTGACCAAGACAGATTGTCATGACATCTGGGCGCACGAATTGCATCGTGTCATAAATTGCCGTCAGCGCTGTAAATGATCCACCAGGTGAGTTGATGTAAATCATGATGTCGCGATCTGGATCCATTGATTCGAGTGTTAATAGCTGGGCCATAACATCGTTTGCAACAGTGTCATCAATTGGTTGGCCAAGGAAAATAATGCGCTCTTCGAATAACTTTGTATACGGATCTAAACGCTTAAATCCATAGGCAGTTTTTTCTTCAATTGTTGGAAGAACGTAGCGATTTGTAATCTCTGGAATGTTATTCATTACTTAGCCTTTCCTGCATTGCCGGAAACTTGACCTTCTGATTGTGCTATTTGATCTACGAAGCCATACTCCTTGGCTTCTTCTGCTGTAAACCAGCGGTCACGATCTGAATCTGCAGTAATTTTTTCAACGCTTTGACCAGTGTGATGAGCAATGAGTTCGGCCATCTTCTTCTTAATTGCAGCCATGTTCTCGGCTTGAATACGAATGTCTGTTGCAGTTCCGCCGATGCCACCGAGTGGTTGGTGCATCAAGATGCGTGCGTTTGGAAGTGCATAACGTTTTCCTGGAGCACCCGCTGTTAACAAGAATTGACCCATTGATGCAGCCATTCCCATTGCAACTGTTGCTACATCATTTTTAACGAATTGCATGGTGTCATAAATCGCCATACCGGCAGTGATAGATCCACCTGGTGAATTGATGTAAAGATAAATATCTTTTTCTGTATCTTCTGCAGCGAGTAAAAGAATCTGCGCGCAAATAGCATTTGCCATGTTGTCTTCAACTTGACCTGCTAGAAAAATAATTCGTTCACGGAGCAAACGACTGTAAACCTGTTCATCTAGTCCACCCATTGATGCTGGTGATGCTTGCGCAACTACCTGCGGTGTCTGCGGGTTCATGTGCTCCACGTGAGATCCTCCTGATATTTATTTACCTGTAGTGACCTTAACAATGTCAGCACAAAAATGCTTCCCAATTACTGCAATAAAGCGCGTGAAAGCGCTCATGTTCGCTCAGAGCGCAGAGATTATTCGACGGCAGGTGCTGGCTTTGGAGCAAGGGCTTCAAGATCAATTGCTGCGCCCGATGCATCTTTAATCGAAATACGAGAGAGAACGCCAGCGAGTGCTTTGGCACGAGCAACTTCTGCAACGAGTTGTTGAATTTGCCCCGCTTTTTG
>CAITAV010000044.1 GCA_903890345.1 uncultured Actinomycetes bacterium | reverse complement strand
TTTCCGCAAGAAGATGAATATTTGCTAAGGCCATGGTCTCAGTCAATCGTAAAGATGTATGAAGTTAATCCAACTCTTGAACATCAAAACGAAGCCAAAGAAGCCGCAAGAGAGTTTGCTGATTATGTTCATGGACTAATGCTGGATCGCAAGAAGAATCCAGGCACAGATTTGATCAGTGACTTAGCAGCAGTTGAAGAGAGTGGCGAAAAATTAAGTGCTCACGAGTTAGTGGCAACATGCATTCTCTTATTAAACGCCGGCCACGAAGCAAGTGTTAATGCTTTCGGAAATGGAATGGTTGCCGCACTTTCACGTACTGACCAAGCAGAGTTGCTGCGCACAAAAGCCCGTGAGATAGCAGAAACAGCAGTAGAAGAATTCTTACGTTTTGATGCTCCGCTTCATTTATTTGAGCGAACCGCGACAGCCGATACAACAATCGGGGGAGTAACCATTAAAGAGGGTCAAAAAATTGCTTCTTTATTGGGTTCTGCCAACCGTGATGAAAAAATATTTGAAAGATCTAATGAAATGGATCTATTGCGAAATCCAAACCCACATATTGGATTTGGAGCAGGAATTCATTTTTGCCTAGGGGGACCACTTGCCCGTCTTGAAATGGGAATTTCTCTGCCTGCTCTCTTTGAAAGATTTAAAGATATTGAATTAGCAAGCACTCCAAAGAGACGTCCAACTTTTGTGTTACGTGGTTATGAAAGTGTTGAAATTTCAGCCGCGCTTGGGTAAGAAGATTGTGCACCTTTTCTTGTCACGCTAATAGATGCAATACGACAAGCAAATTGAGCAGCTGATGCTGGATCTAATCCGCAACCAAGTGCGTATGAAAAGGATCCGATAAAGCAATCACCAGCACCAGTTGTATCAACTGCATTAACTAATTCTGTTGGAATTCGTGTAATTGTTCCTGAATCCGAAATAAGTATTGCCCCGGCGCTACCGACGGTTATTACAGAGTTTTTTCCTTCTCGGAACTTCTCTAAGTTAAAACTCTCTGGGGTTGAGCCTGTAAATTGCTTGAACTCAACCTCATTGGGAATCAACCAATCTGTAACTTCTAATAACTCAGCACTTAAATCCTCAAATGGCGCAGGATTTAAGATGGTTATACATCCACGCTCTTTTGCTGCTTTAAAGGCTGCAGTAGTTACTGCTTGTGGAATTTCGCACTGTCCGATAACTATGGAAAGTTCTGGAATTGAATTGATTGCGTCCACTGCATGCTTGGCATCAAATCCATGATTAGCACCTGATACAACAATTATTCTGTTTTCACCTGATTTATCTACCCAAATATGTGCTACCCCTGTTGGTAGATCTGAGATTTTTACGAAATCTGAATTAATCTTTTGGTTGGTGAAATTTTCTTTATAAGACTTTCCGAAGAGATCATCTCCGATGCTCCCAACCATATAAACATCAGCACCCGCTAAGGCCGCCATCACTGCTTGGTTCGCACCTTTTCCACCAAATCCTGTTGCAAATAGATTTCCGAAAAGGGTTTGCCCAGGTGTAGGTAAAACGTCTGCATAACATGTCAGGTCCATGCAGGTACTGCCTACGATTGCGATTACTGGTGCCTTAGCCACGAAATAGATAATAGGCTAACTCCATGAATTCCACACCAGTAATACTTGATGTAGATACAGGAATCGATGATGCCTTCGCGATTTTATTCGCGGCCCGCCATCCATCAATTAATTTACTTGGGGTTACGTGTGTTGATGGAAACACAAATGTTGCCCAAGTTGTGGCAAATACACTTCAAGTACTAGATGCTGCTGGGGCTGCCGATATTCCTGTTGCTCGCGGTGCAATACGCCCACTTCTTGGACAATCTCAATACGCTGAATATGTACATGGTGAAGATGGAATGGGTGACTTAGGTTTACCGCCATCTCGTAGAACCATCGACTCTCGATCTGCCATCGAATTACTTCGCGATTTAGTTGATGAATCTAAAGAACCTGTGACATTGGTTCCATTGGCACCCCTTACAAACATTGCGTTATTCCTGCGAGCATTTCCTGAGAGTGCGAAAAAACTTAAGCGAATTGTTCTCATGGGTGGCTCTGCATCAGCGGGAAATGCAACGCCTGCAGCAGAGTTTAATGTTTGGCATGATCCAGAGGCTGCAGCAATTGTTTTTCAAAGTGGTATTCCAATCACAATGTACGGTCTTGATGTTTTCATGCGTCCCTGTGTGAGCGCCGAAGAAGCAGTCAAACTTTCTAAGTCATCAGATCCGTGCGCGCAATTTGCAGGAAGATTGATTAATGCTTTTGTTGAGCGTATTGGTTCACCAGTCACACTGGGTGATTATGGAGCAGTAGCAAGTGTTATTGCTCCCGAATTAGTTACAACGCAAAGATTTGATGTAGTAGTTGATACCTCTTCAGGTCCAGCTCGCGGTCAAACAATTGTTGATCGTAGACCCGCACTCGAATTAGAAATAGAACCACTTCGTTTAGAAAATGCAGCCAAAGTCGATGTCACCTTAGATTTAGATGTTGAGGGAATGCGTCAGTTATGGCTAAAAACTATTGATCCAAACTTCTAATTACACACCGATTGGGTGCCAGACAGTCTTTGACTCCATGAAAGCCAAGATTCGTCCAGGTGTAGCAACGTCTTTGAAAGAGTGAATTCGCTTCAAATTTTGTGCTCCAGCAACTTTTACTTCAGCAACAAATTTAGAATCTAATCCAGTGATGTCTAATCCATCAATATCCATGTGAGATGCAAACCAAGGCGCTAATTCTGCAGTTTTTCCTGTCAAGATATTTACAACTCCAGCGGGTACATCACTAGTTGCAATTACTTCTGCAAGGCTCATTGCAGGCAGGGGAGCGCTCTCACTAGCAAGTGCGATTACTGTGTTGCCACTAGCAATAATTGGTGCAATTCCTGCGATAAAGCCAAGCAGTGCTGACTTCTTTGGAGCGATAAAACCAACGACACCGAGTGCTTCAGGAATTGTGAAGTTGTAATAAGGACCAGCAACAGGGTTGGTGGCGCCATCTAGTGCGCTGATTTTATCTGTCCAACCCGCATACCAAACGAGTAGATCGATACTTGCTTCAACTTCATCACTCGCTTTTTTCACTGTAACGCCAGTGAGTTCAGAAATTTCAGAAATAAATTGTTCGCGGCGACCCTCGAGCATTTCTGCAATGCGATAAAGAATTTGTCCACGGTTATATGCAGTTGCTTGTGACCAGCTGCCCTGAGCCGCGCGTGCTGCTACAACAGCGTCCTTTAGATCTTTGCGAGAAGCCATGCATGGGTTTGCAATGAAAACGCCCTTAGAATTTTTCACTTCATATGTACGCCCAGATTCAGTGCGTGGGAAAGCCCCACCAATAAATAACTTGTAAGTTTTCTTCACATCAATTCGCTTACTCATGTGAAACTCCTTTGAGATAAGCAGTTAAGCCATGGCGACCGCCTTCGCGTCCCCATCCAGACTCTTTGTAACCACCGAAGGGACTCGTTGGATCAAATTTATTAAACGTATTTGCCCAAATAACTCCGGCCTTTAACTTTTGGGAAGCCCAGAGAATCTTTGAACCTTTCTCGCTCCAGATACCTGCAGAAAGTCCGAAAGGAGTGTTATTTGCTTTATCGATGCCTTCTTGCGGAGTGCGGAATGTGAGTACAGATAAAACAGGACCAAATATTTCTTCACGCGCAATTCGATGAGATTGCGTGACGCCCGTGAAAATCGTTGGAGCAAACCAGAACCCCTTATTTGGCAGTACGCATTCAGGGCTCCAACGTTCTGCACCTTCGGCATCGCCAGCAAGTGAAAGTTCTTTAATTTTTTCTAATTGCGCTCGAGAATTGATAGCGCCCAAATCAGTGTTCTTATCGAGTGGATCTCCTACACGGATCTTTTCCATGCGTTTTTGTAACTTCTTAATGAATTCATCAGAAATACTCTCTTGAATTACAAGTCGTGATCCGGCGCAGCAGACATGTCCTTGATTGAAGAAAATTCCATTGACAATTCCTTCGACGCTTTCATCAATTGCCGCATCTTCGAAGACAATATTTGCAGCCTTGCCACCGAGTTCGAGAGTGACACTCTTAGAAGTTCCGGCAACAGATTGAGCGATGATTTTTCCAACTTCGGTAGATCCCGTGAATGCAATTTTGTTTATTCCTGGGTGATTAACAATTAACGCACCTGTTGAACCATCACCAGTAACAATATTTACAACACCAGCTGGCAAACCAGCCTGTTCGCATACTTCTGCAAATAACAGTGCAGTAAGTGAAGTGGTCTCCGCCGGCTTAAGAACTACAGTGTTTCCAGTTGCAAGGGCTGGGGCAATTT
Source organism: uncultured Actinomycetes bacterium (assembly GCA_903890345.1). Taxonomy (GTDB): domain Bacteria; phylum Actinomycetota; class Actinomycetes; order Nanopelagicales; family Nanopelagicaceae; genus Planktophila. The sequence continues at coordinate 695 of CAITAV010000044.1, read as the reverse complement.
TCCAAGCAAGCATGAGTAAAGGAAAATTCCAAGGAATAATTTGGCCGACAACTCCGTGTGCTTTTGCTTTTGTACCAACACCTGCAAATTCAAGTTTGTCAGCCCAACCTGCGTGATAGAAAAAATGCGCAGCAGCAAGTGGCACGTCAACATCGCGAGATTCTCTAATTGGTTTTCCATTATCTAGACTCTCTAGTACCGCAAATTCACGAGCGCGCTCTTGCAATATGCGTGCTATTCGAAAAAGATACTTGCCACGTTCACGGCCTGAAAGTTTTGACCAGTGCACATCTAACGCTTTCTTAGCAGCCTTGACTGCGGCATCGACATCTTTTTTGCTACCAAGCGCGATTGAACTAAGTACTTCTTCAGTGGCAGGGTTAATAGTTGGAAAATGTTTTTCTCCTGTTACAAATTTTCCGCCAATGTAATGCCCATATTTAGGCTTAATGGAGACGCTGGCGCGTGATTCTGGCGCCGGTGCATATTCAAATGTCATGCGAATTTCTCCATTAATCGATCGTTACGTACTGAGGGCTAGCGTAGTAGCCATCATCCATTTTCATGCGCTGCATCAATAGGTCATTAAGCAGTGCGCTAGCACCAATTCTAAACAAGGAAGAAGTCAGCCACTCTGGACCAGCAGTCTCATTTACCAGTACTAGTTGTTTGATTGCATCCTTGGTATTGCGGAT
>CAITAV010000043.1 GCA_903890345.1 uncultured Actinomycetes bacterium | reverse complement strand
TAATTCACAGGTTTTGCGGACGAGCAAAATTACGTTGAGGTACTTAGCTGGTTGTTTGCTAAATTTTTGAAGTAGCGCTCCCCCGCGCTTACTCTCAAGAGCCTCAATCAGCACGCGAGAAATCGATGTCAGTGCTGATTCAGTTGCAGCTAAGAAACCTGCAAAACCTAAGAGTAAAACAATGGCAACAATTGCATACGGGCTCATTGCATTTCTTCCCATTCGCTGACGATGGTTTCTTGCAACGCAAACATCACGCTTTCATCTTCAATATCTTCGTGGTCATAACCAAGTATGTGAAGCAAGCCATGTGTGGCCAGAATAAAAATCTCGTGGTTAATGCTGTGACCAGCTTTTGCTGCCTGATCTTCTGCAAATCGTGGTGAGATAACAATGTCTCCAAGAGTTACTGGATCATCTCCACTTTCTGGCATATCCATCGGAAAGGAAAGTACGTCGGTGCTTCCAGGTAAATCCATCCACTTAATGTGCAGCTCTTCCATCTCTTTGTCATCAATGAAAGTTAAGTTCAGATCGCAATCAGGGTGCAGTTCTAGTTTTCCATACGCATAAGTGAGCAGGGAGAGACATTTATCGCTAGGGACTAATTGTCCAGAGCGATTAGTAATTTCTATTGTCATGTGTTTCGAATAGGCCTTGGGACTTGCTTATTTTCATCAAAAGTATCGTATGCCTTCACAATGTCACCAATAAGTCGGTGGCGAACAACATCTTCTGCAGTGAGTTCCAGGAATGCGATGTCATCAATGTTATTAAGGATATTGCGAACCACACGCAATCCAGAGTGCTGAAGATTTGGAAGATCTACCTGGGTCACATCGCCGGTGATAACCATCTTGGAACCAAACCCAAGGCGAGTCAAAAACATCTTCATCTGTTCTGGAGTTGTGTTCTGCGCTTCATCCAAAATAACAAAAGCATCATTGAGGGTGCGCCCGCGCATATAAGCAAGCGGTGCTACTTCAATGACTCCTGATTGCATCAAACGAGGAATTGAATCCGGATCAATCATGTCGTGCAGCGCATCAAAGAGTGGGCGAAGATATGGATCAATTTTGTCGCTCAATGTGCCTGGCAAAAATCCCAAGTGTTCGCCTGCTTCAACAGCCGGACGAGTAAGAACAATTCTGTTTACCTTTTTGTTTTGAAGCGCCGATACTGCTTTGGCCATTGCAAGATATGTCTTTCCTGTACCGGCAGGACCAATTCCAAAAGTAATGGTGTTCTCTTCAATAGCTTCCACATAACGCTTTTGATTAGCAGTCTTTGGACGAATAGTACGTCCACGATTGCTGACAATATTGAGAGATAAAACTTCGGCTGGATGATCCTGTGGCTCTTGTGAGAGCATCGCAATAGATCGCGTAATTGCATCCGTTGTAACAATTTGACCAGAGCGAATAACAACTAGGAGTTCTGAAAAGAGTTTTTCAACTTCGGCACATTCAGCGTGTGGGCCGCGCAATGTAATTTCATTTCCACGTACCGTTATTGCAACGGAAGGAAAGGCTGCTTCAACGATTCGTAGGTTGTCATCGTGTGTACCAATGAGTGAAACCATTGAAATGGCTGGCGGTACCGTGACTAGAGTGCGCTGCATATTGAGCGAAATACTACTTTTAACCTGGCGGCCAGGCGAGTCCACGCCCGCCTATGAGATGCATGTGAGCGTGAAAAACACTCTGACCAGCTGCTTCGCCAGTGTTAAAAACGGTGCGATAACCAGTGAGTCCGCGTTGCTCGGCTATCTCTGCTGCTGCTGTAAATAACGCCGCAGTAATCGTGCCAGATATTTTTGCAAGGCCAGCGATATTTTCTGTGTGAACTGTTGGGATTAACAAAACATGAGTTGGCGCTTGCGGATTTATGTCATTGAATGCGACGACATTTTCATTTCGAAAAACAATGTCAGCAGGAATTTCACCTTCGATGATTTTGCAAAACAAGCAATTTGGATCTAGCGCCATATCTTCACCATACTTTAAGTAGGGCGTTTACAGCGCTCATTGCTGCAAGACCCGCATGGGCACTTCTCAAAATTGGGCGTCCCATCAATGCGACCTTGGCTCCAGCAGATGTGAAGAGTTCGAGCTCTTCATTAGTGATTCCGCCTTCTGGACCAATAATTATCATGACGTTGGCAGACTCTGAGTATTTTTTTGTGACGATTTCTGAGACTTTACTTGTTGCGCTCTCATGGAAAACCAAAACAAGATCATGTTCAGATATCGCTTCAACTACCTTTGAAGTATTTGCCACACCAGTAACTTCTGGAACAAATAATCGGCGAGATTGCTTACTTGCTTCACGAGCAGTTACTTGAAGTTTTTCAACTCCCTTTTCTGCTTTACCAATAGAGCGCTGTGCTGACCACGGAATAATTGTGTCCACTCCACCTTCAGTGAGCAGCTCAACGCACTCTTTTAAACGATCACCTTTGGGAAGTGCTTGAACCACAGTAAATGAAGTTTCTAGCCGATCTTGAATACCTGTTTCCATTACTTCAACTTCAAGTGATTTCTTCTTAACAGCAAATATTTTTACTGTAGACCATTTGCCTTCTCCATCAGAGAGCATAAAAGTTTCGCCAGCGCTCATTCGCAATACACGAATTGCATGCTGGGCATCATCAGAGTCAAACTCGTAGGTAGCGCCCACTTTGCGTGGAAGATCGTCAACAAAAAATAGAGTCAACATAATTATCGGTGAAACGCTCCCCTAAGTTTTCCAAATAATCCGCCTTCGCGATTACTTAAGTGCACTTCGCCTTCTTTTTCACCACGTGCATCAGCAAATTTTTGCAGCAGTTCTTCTTGCTCGCGATTTAGTTTTACAGGTGTTTGCACTTCAACATGGACTATCAAATCACCGCGTGAAGAAGTACGCAGATGTGTCACACCTTTTCCTTTAAGAACGATTGGAGAACCACTTTGAATCCCAGGTTTTATTTCAACATCAATGGTTCCGTCCAGGCCTTCTACTTGAACACGAGTGCCGAGTGCTGCATGCGCCATTGATATTCCGATTTGAACATGCAAGTCATCGCCATCTCGAACTAAATAATCGTGTGGGCGTTCGACAATTTCAACATATAAATCACCAGCGGGTCCGCCACCAGGACCAACTTCACCGCGACCAGACATTTGAATTCTGTTTCCAGTTTCAACTCCCGCAGGAATCTTGATATTTATGGTTTGACGCGCACGCACGCGACCATCGCCAGCGCACTCACGACAAGGGTGAGCAATCACAGAACCAAATCCATTACATGTATTACATGGACGAGATGTCATCACTTGTCCAAGAATTGAGCGGGTTACTTGTTGAGTTTCACCACGTCCTTTACAAACCACACACATTTCAGGATGTGTGTTATCGGCGCATCCAGTTGCTTGGCATTTATCGCATGCAACCGCGCTCTCTAAAGTAATGTCGCGTTCAGTTCCAAAGGCTGCTTCATATAAATCAACTTCGACTCGAATAAGTGCGTCTTGTCCTGCGCGTACACGTGGACGTGGTCCACGACTTCCACCGCCACCAAAGAATGCATCCATGATGTCGCCAAAACCACTGGCACCACCAAAACCACCAAAACCACTTCCACCTGAGTCATACATCTGACGCTTTTGTGGATCACTTAAAGTTTCATAGGCAGCAGTTACTTCTTTAAATTTTTCTTGTGTGTGCGGATCGGGATTTACATCAGGATGTAATTCGCGAGCTAACTTTCTATATGCACGTTTAATCTCATCTGCTGATGAATCGCGTGATACTCCTAGAACGTCGTAATGATCAGCCACTTACGCACCTTCATTGAGATAACGACCAACATAACGAGCAACGGCTGAGACAGCAGCAATTGAACCTGCGTAATCCATACGAGTAGGCCCTAGAACACCAAGGGCTCCAAGAGGTGAATCTGTTGCGCCATATCCAACTGTGACAAGAGATGTTGTACGCAGGTTTCGCTCACTCTGTTCTGTGCCAATTCGAACCTGAACATTTTCGCCTGCATCTCCAAGTAAACGTAACAAAACAACTTGTTCTTCAAGTGCTTCTAGCACTGGATGAATATTGGTTGAGAAATCTTCGCTAAAGCGCGCAAGGTTTGCAGTTCCAGCCAGAACTACTTTTTCTTCTGGGCGCTCCATTGCCATTTCAATAAGAGCAGAAATAACAACAGCAACGTTTTTTCTATCAGATGCGCTGTAGCTCTCTAAAATACCTGAGATTCGATCTGCAACATCTGGTAAACGCTGCCCCATCACTGCATTGTTTAATTGATTGCGCAGGGTAGACAAGAACAAATCTGTTACATCTGTTGCGAGTTCGAGTACTCGTTGTTCAACGCGTCCAGAATCGGTAATCAAAATCATCATCAAACGTGCAGGGGTCAGCGCAACGAGTTCTACGTGGCGCACACGTGATTTCACCATCGATGGATATTGCACAACCGCAACCTGCTTTGTGACATCTGCGAGGAGACGCACAGTGCGCAGCACAACATCGTCTAGATCAAGTGCGCCTTCTAAAAATGTTTCTATAGCCCGACGCTCGGCACTAGATAAGGGTTTAACCGTTGCTAACTTATCTACGAATACACGGTAACCAAGATCAGTTGGAATACGCCCAGCACTTGTATGCGGATGAGTGATTAAGCCTTCATCTTCTAGTACAGCCATTTCATTTCGAATAGTTGCCGGCGAAATTCCTAGGCCACTGCGCGCAGCAATAGATTTTGAACCTACGGGTTCTTGTGTCGATACGTATTCATCGACAATTGCGCGCAGAATTTCTAAACGGCGTACTGACACGATGGTTTTCCTAGATTGTTACGAGTGCAATAGAGATAAGCGTCAGCAAGAAAAATGCTGGAAAAGAAGTCTTTGCTTTGTCGGCGCGGAAATGGAAATAAATAGCACCAGCCATGAGCGCCCACAATGTCATGAGTGGAGCCCATAACAGCCATGAATATTTGAGACCAATGAGCAATCCGAGTGCGGCTGCAGTTTCAACGACACCAACTAGTCGAGCCAACACATCTGGAACATTGACATCGCGTGTACCTGAAAGGCCCTTTGCATTTCCACTTGCCTTTGAGAGACCGGAAACAACAAATACAACTGCTAGCGCGATTACCAAAATGTCCATGGGGCAAAGGTACTACATAACTAATTCGCGCACGATTCGATCTGCGATAAGACGCCCAACAGGGGTCAATGTAACGCGATCTCCATGCAATGAGACATAGCCATTCTCTTTATAAATAGCTAAGCGCTCAAGATGTTGTGGTGCAAGTTCTTCAAAAGAAATTCCTTCACGCATGCGAATAGATAACATTATTTTTTCATCCTGAATTTGTTCTGCAGTAAGTTTTTCGCGTTCGTGAATTGGGCTATCTCCAGCAAATACTCGAGTCTTATATGCAGATGGATGTTTTACATTCCAAAAGCGTTCGCCTTTGATATGTGAGTGCGCGCCGGGTCCAAGTCCCCACCACTCGGCATTATGCCAATACGCGACATTGTGTTTGCACTCGTGCCCTGGTTTGGACCAATTACTTAACTCATACCAGCTCATGCCATGAGCTTCACACATCGAATCAACGAGTAAATACATATCTGCCATCACATCATCATCTGGCATTGATATGTCTCCACGTTTAATTTGTGCTGCAAGTTTTGTTCCTGTTTCAACAATCAGTGCATACGCACTTATGTGATCAATATCTAGAGCTAGTGCACTTTCAACTGTGATGCGCCAATCATCAAGTGATTCACCTGGTGTTCCGTAAATTAAGTCAACGCTGATACTGCCAAAGCCTGCTGCTCGCGCAGCATCAACTGCCTTCCTAACATTGTCAGGATTATGTGTGCGATCAAGTGTTGCAAGTACGTGTGGGACAAAAGATTGCGCTCCAAAGGAAATTCGATTAAATCCAACGCTGATGTACTCG
>CAITAV010000042.1 GCA_903890345.1 uncultured Actinomycetes bacterium | reverse complement strand
TTGGTTTGTTATTTGGAATTACATTGGTGTTACTCAGTGGCGAACTCTTTGGTTCCAATCCACCAAATGCATTCGGTGATGGCGGATATTTCTTTGCAGGTGCAATTGCCGGAGTGATGGGTTACATCGGGTTGATTTGCTTGTATGCAGGTTTATCAACTGGTCGCATGGGAGTTGTTTCACCGATTAGCGCACTCAGTGCAGTCATACCGCTCACGGTGGCACTTGTAACTGGTGAAGTGTTAACGACGACACAAGGAATTGGCGTAGTAGTCGCTCTTGCCGGAGCATTTTGTGCCAGCGGACCCGAACTGTCGCAAGGATTTTCTGCTAAGCCACTCTTCTTAGCACTTGGTGCTGCCGCTGGTTTCGGTACCGCTATGACATTTATGGCAATGGGATCTCAATCAAGTGCATTGATGACAATGGTAATGATGAGAGCTACGACTTTTATAGTAACTGTTGCTTTAGCAATTCGATACAGAACAGTTGGAAACTTTGAAAAATCCGAAATTCCGATTCTGGTATTTATTGGAATCTCAGATTTCTTAGCGAATTTGTTGCTCGGCGTGGCTACCAACTATGGATTAGTTTCATTAGTGATGGTTCTTGGATCTATTTATCCAATCGTCACAGCACTACTAGCATTTAAGATTTTGCATGAGAGATTGCACCGAGTTCAGTACGTTGGTGTTGTTTTAGCAGTTGCCGGAGTTGCTCTTATTTCTGCCTCTTAAATTGCGCTATATAAAAAATAGTTCCATCTATCGTTTGTTTCTCTAAAGAGTCAGCACGTTCTAAATACCTAGAAAAATCAAAAGTATCTGTTCCGCCGGTGACTGGTGTAACACTGAGTTCAAGTGAATCAATGACATTGTTATCGAGTAAGTAAGAAATAAAAGAGCTGCCGCCTTCGATAAGAATGTTTTCTCCAAACTCTTTTGCAGCCCTAATCACCCCATCGCATGGATCGATGTTCCATACATGGGCTGCAGGTAGTTTTGGATGACTGTGGCGTGAAATAACCACCAAAGGAACTGGGGTTTTTACGTAGGGTTCGTTTCGGGCGGTATTTCCACCAATGACGATGCAATTAACCAATCTGCGACGCTTAAGAAAATTCTCCCTATCCGCCGCTGATGTCACCTGCGTGGAAGAGCCATTAATTGAGGAAGAACCATCGGCGCCCACAACGATCGTTGCCGTGACGCTCATAAACAATGACCCCCTCTAGACCCCTGCACTAATAATGTCAGTGCCAATGTCTATCGTAAGGCTCATGATCATTGACTGCGATAAATGTTTAAAGAAAGACATCGAATGCGCTAATTGCGTTGTCTCTTTTTTCATCGGCGTTCCGGAAAAATCAGAGATTTCGCCTCGAATGCATAACGCAATAACTCTGTTGGCTTCTCGTGAGATTACAAAAGATCTCAAATTTGAACCTGGCGATATCGGAGAGCAAACGGGATAACAACCCCTGTAAATCCCACTTTCTGACCAATTTCTCAGGCTCATCTGCGCGTTTGAGGTTGAGGCGCGCTCTTATGACAGGTTAACCTCATAACCATGCGTTTGAATGGATCTCGAGCAGGAATCAGTGTTGCGCTTATAAGCGCACTGATTTCAGCGTTACTCATTGCTCCCCAAGCGCACGCAGCGCCAACTCTTGCTGAAGTACAAGCAAAGGTTCGCCAATTAGAAGAAGATGCGACATCAGCTGCCGAGGGCGCACAAGAAGCAAAAGTTAAACTCAATGCGCTGACAAAGACCCTTACGGGAATAAAGCAAAAAGCAGCGGTGCAGGGTCAAAATGTTTCCGAACTCTCAAAATCTCTTGGTGCAATTGCAATTGACCAATACAAAAACGGTGGATTAAGCCAGAGCCTGGAACTTTTATTCTCATCCGATCCAACTCTTTACTTATCAGCCGCCGGCTCCCTTGATGCACTTACTCGTCGTAAATCGATTCAATTAAATAAGTTTCAGGCTGCAGAGCAACGTCTTAACGCAACAACACTAACGGTTGAAGATAAAGTTGCTCTGATTGCAGCAGCTCAAAAAAAGTATCAAGCGCAAGCACGTTTAGCTCAATCTAAATTAGCGGAGGCTGAACAACTTTTAGCTCAATTAAAAAAAGAAGATAGAGAAAGGTTGGCACGTCTTGCTGAAGAACAAGAAAATGCCGACCAAGCGTCATCTCTTGAAGCGGCCAAGAGCGCTCAGGGAGTTTCAGGTCGAGCAGGTGCAGCCCTTAAATATGCATTGAAACAAATTGGCGATCGTTATGTTTTCGGTGCAGATGGACTCACTACGTGGGACTGCTCAGGATTAACCATGCGCGCATTCCAAGCCGCAGGGGTTTCCTTACCCCACTCTTCTGCTGCGCAATTTCATTATGGAAAACTAATATCGCGATCAAATCTTAAACCTGGAGATTTAGTATTTTTTGGTTCTCCAATTTCCCACGTTGGCATCTATTTAGGTGGCAACAAAATGGTTCACGCTCCACGTTCAGGTTCACGAGTAAAAGTTGCAACCATGGATATGGGCCGCAAGAAATTTAGAGGTGGTAAACGTTTATAAGAAAATTCTCGTAATAACAAATGATTTTGGACCACGGACCGGCGGCATCGAAACTTTTGTTATTGGGCTCCTCGAGAGAATCAAAGGACAAGAAGTAATTGTTTTTACATCTGCGCAAGGAAATACAGCTGAGTATGACCAGAAATGGCTAGATGAATTTGGAGTTCAAGTAATACGCGATCGAAGCAAAATTTTACTGCCTTCATTGCGTGTGACTAAAAGAGCGAAGGCAATTATTCGCTTGCACGATATTGAAGTGATTGTCTTCGGAGCCGCGGCGCCTCTTGCTCTCATGGCGCGAGCACTTCGCAAATCAGGGGTTAAGAAAATTGTAGCTCTCACGCATGGACATGAAGTTTGGTGGGCAAAAATCTTCCCATTTAATCTTGCAATGAAACGAATCGGAAAATCGGTAGATCATTTAACCTACCTGGGTGAATTTACTAGAAATGCGATTGCACAATCGTTAACTAAAAAAAGCGCTGATGCGATGGTCAAAATTGCTCCAGGAATTGATACAGCACATTTCATTCCACAACCCGATTCGATGCAAAAAAGAATCATACTTGGCTTAGAAAATAGGAAAATCATTATCAGCGTGGGTCGATTGGTGCATCGCAAAGGCCAAGACAAATTAATTGAGGCGATGCCTACAATTTTGCAGAGTGTTCCAAACGCTCATCTTCTTTTGGTTGGCGAAGGCCCTTATCGATCTCATTTAGAAAAATTAGCGAACAATTTATCGCTTAATGAGAGCATCACTTTCGTAGGACGCATTTTGTATGACAAGCTGCCAAATTATCTATCTGCGGCAGATGTTTTTGTAATGCCTTCTCGTTCACGATTCTTTGGCCTTGAAGTTGAAGGTCTTGGAATCGTTTATCTAGAAGCCAGCGCGTGCGGAATACCTGTTGTCGCAGGAAATTCAGGTGGCGCACCAGATGCCGTGTTAGAAGGTGTAACAGGATTGTGTGTGGATGGAACCAATGTTAATCACATTGCGCAGGCAGTTATTGAAATTTGTAGCGATGCAAAGCGAGCATCACAAATGGGAGCTGCAGGGCGTAATTGGATAGTTGATAAATGGCGATGGGAAATTTGGTCTAAAGAATTTAACTCACTATTAGTTGATTAGTAAACCTTTTTTCCTCGCCACAATTATCGCTTGAATTCTATTTTTGCTTTCGAGCTTTCGATAGATCGACGCCAGATGTGTTTTCACGGTTGCTTGAGTAATGAAAAGTTGCAATCCAATATCACCAGCACTTAGCCCGTCGGCTAATTTTTGAAGAACCTGTGTTTCTCGCTTGGTGAGAGAGTTAGTTTGTAGTTCTTTTGACATCACACTGGAGATACCTTGAGCACTAAATGACAGTGGCGAAACAGCAGAGTGTTCAATAGCAGATATTAAATCTGCAAGTGGTGAACTTTTTTCAACGTATGCACTCGCACCAGATTTCATGACAGTGAGTAGGTAATCCGATGCAGTATTTAACGTGAGTACAACGATTCCAATTTCCTTGGAAATTGAACGTGCCCACACGACAATTTCTAACCCATTTCCATCAGGTAATGAGAGATCTACAACTATTACTTGCGGATTGGTATGTGCAATCTTCGCGCGAGCTTCAGCAATATTGGCCGCCTCGCCAACGCAAATATGTCCTGCTCTTGTGAGTGCAGTTTTTATTCCAGCCCTAACACTTTCATGGTCATCAATTATTAATACCGTTAAGGGTTGCTTCATGAAGGAATTGCGATGAAATAATCAATACCTCGTGACGTACTTGACATTGTCAATGTGGCATCGATTGAGGAGCAACGTTCTTGTATTCCAAGAATCCCATAACCTTTTCCCTGATTCTCATTCATTCCCTTTCCGTTATCGCGATAGGTGTAATTAATGCCAGTATCGCTTTTTTCAATGGATATCTCTATAACGCTAGCCCCAGAGTGCTTAATCGAATTTCGAAGTAA
>CAITAV010000041.1 GCA_903890345.1 uncultured Actinomycetes bacterium | reverse complement strand
TTAGGTGTTTCTGTGCTCATGCTTCTTCTTCATCCTCTTCTGCGTCAATGTAATCAATTTCTAGTGCTGAAGATTTAATGGCGCGAACTTCATCATCAACATCTGTTAACGCAGCAATCTTATTGCTTCCACTAGATACTCCTAGTTGCATCATCTTGCGCGCTGGTCGCATCACCGTTGTTTCAGCTGTTGCGATGACATCATTGAATGCACGCTCGGCGCTTTTAATGCGATCACCCAAAGTAGAGAGCTTGCTATGAAGTGATCCAATTCGCTTGAGTAATTCGCCCGCTAAGTTTTGAATCTCACTGGCATTTCGAGCCAAATCATTTCGGCTAAACGCGTATCCAACTGTGCGAAGCAGAGCCAACATAGTTGTCGGTGTCGCAATAGTTACGTGCTTTGAAAATGCTTTTTCTAGAAGTTGTGGATCAGCCTTGAGTGATTCAGAGAGAATGGATTCAAATGGTGCGAAGAGCACAACAAAGTCAGGGGAGTTAGAGACTCCTTGATAGTCGCGCTTTGCAAGTGCATCAACGTGCTTGAGTAAATCTTTTGCGTGAAGCGCCATCGCATCTGCGCGCGCATCAGGATCTTCCATATCTACAGCTTCTAAGAAGCGATGAAATGGGAACTTCGAATCGATAAATATCTGAGATCCACCAGGAATTGCAATCGTGATGTCGGGGCGAGAAACATCGGCTGAATCAGAACGTGAAGACTCTTGTCGTTCAAAGTGAACACCTTCGATCAGGCCAGCACTTTCTAGAAGAATTTCTAATTGTGTTTCCCCTAATTTTCCGCGCGTCTGCGAATTAGAGAGAGCACCTGCAAGTTTTGTTGCTTGCTCAAGTAGAGATTGATTACCAACTCGCATAGATTCAATCTGAGTTTTAATTGCAGATTCGGCGGCAAATCTTTTGTTCTCGGCCTCTTGTGACTGTGTAGTTAATGTGTTCATGCGCGCTTTTACATCGCTGAGAACTTCATCTAAGCGCACGGTGTTATTTTGTTGAGTTTGCGCCGCAGATAATTGTTCGGTGAGCATCTTTACTTGTGCTTGTGCACCAAGTGCGTTGGCATTGGCTGCGCGAGATTTCAGGGTGGCAATGACGAAACCAAGGGTGATGCCAATGAGAAGGCCAATGAGAAGGGTCACGGTTGATGCTTGCATGGGCATATCGTGGCAGTAACCACTGACGAAGGCGCGTAGGCTCTACTCCTCGTGAGCCTCTCAATCGGAATCGTCGGTCTGCCAAATGTGGGCAAGTCCACCCTTTTTAATGCGTTGACTAAGAACAATGTTCTTGCCGCTAACTATCCCTTTGCCACAATCGAACCAAACGTCGGCGTTGTCGGTGTTCCTGATGATCGCTTGCCAAAGCTTGCAAAGATTTATGGCTCAGAAAAAATTCTTCCAGCAGCACTCTCATTTGTAGATATCGCCGGAATTGTTAAAGGCGCATCAGAAGGTGCGGGCCTCGGAAACAAGTTCTTAGCAAACATCCGAGAAACAGATGCAATCTGCCAAGTTATTCGAGTCTTTAACGATGGCGATGTTGTTCACGTTGATGGAAAAATCGATCCAGCAAGTGACATGGAAACCATTAACACTGAATTAGCGCTCGCGGATTTACAGACACTTGAAAAAGCGCTGCCACGCATTGAAAAAGAAGCGCGCGTCAATAAAGAGCGCCAGAGTGTTTTGGATGCGATGAAAGCCGCTGAAGCACATCTACAAAGTGGAAAGCCATTATCTTCTAGCAAAATAGATTTACCAGAACTCAAAGAGTTGCACTTACTGACTGCAAAACCATTCTTGTATGTCTTTAACGTAGATGCCGCCGAACTTGGTGATGAAGAACTTAAGAAAAAGTTAGCAGCCCTCGTTGCACCGGCAGAAGCAATTTTCTTGGATGCAAAGACAGAGTCCGAACTCGTAGAACTCAGCGATGAAGATGCACTCGAGTTATTGCAATCAATTGGTTTAACCGAACCAGGTCTTGCAACACTTGCACGTGTTGGTTTTAAAACACTGGGCTTGCAAACATATTTAACTGCCGGTCCAAAAGAGACTCGTGCATGGACAATTCATAATGGTGACACCGCGCCAATGGCAGCAGGAGTTATTCATACTGATTTCCAAAAAGGATTTATTAAAGCCGAAATCGTTTCATTTGATGATCTGCTTGAAGCTGGTTCTGTGGCAGAAGCAAAGTCAAAGGGCAAAGTTCGAATGGAAGGCAAAGATTACGTAATGGCGGACGGGGACGTAGTCGAGTTCCGCTTTAACGTTTAGTTTTTACTCTTTGTAATATTTAGCAACTGATTCAAGTGCTTTATCAAGCATCTCAAGACCCAACTTGGCATCTTCTACTGAGATATTGCACGGTGGGCACAAGTGAATTCTGTTGAAGTTATTAAATGGCATTAATCCTGCAGCTTTACATGCAGCAACAAGTTCATTCATTTCAGGACTTGTTCCACCGTAAGCAGCCATTGGATTGCGAGTTGTTCGACTTGTAACGATATCGATACCCCAGAAAACGCCGCCGCCGCGAATATCGCCAATAACTTTGTGCTTCTTTGCTAATTCAATAAGGCCAGGACCGAAAACTTTCTCACCAATCATGGTGGCGTTTTCAAGCATCTTTTCTTCCTTCATGACATCAATAGTTGCTACCGCTGTGGCGCATGCAAGTGGATGTCCTGAATAAGTTAGTCCGCCAGGAAATGCTCGGTCGTTAAATGTATTTGAAATGGCTTCTGAGATAACTACGCCACCAAGTGGGACATAACCAGATGTCACACCCTTAGCGAATGTGATCAAGTCAGGAATAGCTGCTGAGTTTTGATATGCAAACCACTTACCAACACGACCAAAACCTGACATTACTTCGTCAGCAATCCACATGATCTTGTACTTATCGCACAGCGCACGTAGTCCTTCGAGATATCCCTTAGGTGGAACAAGTACTCCTGCAGTTCCGCCAACTGATTCGATCAAGATTGCAGCAATTGTGTTGGGGCCTTCGAAAATAATCATCTGCTCTAAGTGAGCAAGTGCGCGTTCGCACTCTTCTTCTTCTGTTGTTGCAAGAAATGCTGAGCGATAAAGATATGGTCCCCAGAAGTGGACGTGACCAAAGCTAAATTCATTTGGGAAACGGCGTGGGTCGCCAGTTGCATTAATCGCAGATCCAGTGTTGCCGTGATACGAACGATAGGTTGAAAAAACTTTGTGCTTATTTGTGTGCAAACGAGCCATGCGGATCGCATTCTCAATCGCATCGGCTCCACCATTAGTAAAGAAAACCTTGCGGAAATGTCCGCCCGCTAATTCAACAATTCTTTGTGCCGCTTCGTTACGTGCATCATTTGAATGTTGTGGGGCAAGTGCTGTCAGTGTTTCTGCCTGATCTTGAATTGCTTTAACAACTTTTGGATGCTGGTGACCAATGTTTGTAAAGACAAGTTGTGAAGAAAAATCTAAATAAGTTTTGCCTTCGTAATCCCAGAAACGCGAACCAGAACTGCCGGCCACAGGAAGAGGTTTAATTTGCCCTTGGGCTGACCAGGAGTGGAAAACATAAGAGTGGTCGGCTGCCGTTACTGCAGCACCTTTTTTTGGATCTGCCTGTGGGTTTGACACGAAAAAGACTTCCCTTCAACACTGAATAGCGTAAGCATAATGCTCTCAGATAGTGTGCGTCTATGAGCGAAATTACCC
>CAITAV010000040.1 GCA_903890345.1 uncultured Actinomycetes bacterium | reverse complement strand
TAATCGTTTTTCGTCATCTTGTTTGTTTGACAACTGTTACGCCTCCTAAAGCCTGTTCATATCTAAACCGGGCGGCCTAAATATGGTGATGCTGGTTCGGTGAGGGGCACCGAGGTAGTATTTCTACCTCATAGTGTGACTTGAGCGACAGGGGTTTGAGGATAAATGTGCCGCTTATTAGGTTACGTGTCGCACGAGAAGCAGACCTTTAACTCAGCAGTTGGGTCCGATTTTTCCGAATTTGTGACCCTCTCTTCAGTTCATTGTGATGGCTGGGGAGTCGCAACAATCGATCACAATCAAAGCGTTGCGCAAGTGATTCGCCAACCCGAAGCTGCAAATAAGAGCCAAAATTTTCCAAACGCAATTGCACAATCTGTTTCTGATGGTGCGTTGTTACATCTTCGGTGGGCCACTGCTGGGTTGCCAGTCAGTGAGAACAACACCCATCCATTTGTTTATGAGGATATTTCCTTTATTCACAATGGCGCGACATATCCACCAGCGGCTCTTGAACCACTTATATCTCCAGATTTAATTCCACTTATTCAAGGCGATACGGATAGTGAAAGATATTTTTATTTTGTTATCACAAAGATTAAAGAGTTGGGATTTATCGAAGGGTGCAAAGCAGCAGCTAATTACATTCGGGCCAATGTTGATTACTCAAGCATTAACGCCATGATTATGAATGAAAAGCAGTGGGTAGTTATTTGTGAGCATCACACTGACCGCGCCCCTGATTGGGCACCGGATGATTATTATGAATTGAAATACAAATCTGACGCCCAGGGTGTTTTGGTTGCATCAACTGGTTGGAATCAACCTGGATGGACTGTGCTTGCTAACCATCACATGCTCGTTATAGATCGAGATAGCTTTGCAGTTGAGGTCATACCCCTCTAAGGGGTGCCCGTAGTATTGACCTATGGAGCGTACCTATTCCGTTGAAACCTACGGATGTCAGATGAATGTTCACGACTCCGAACGTATCGCTGGGCTCTTAGATGAAGCTGGTTACATCCCAGTTAAAAATGGTGAGCAGGCTGATCTAGTAGTTTTTAATACGTGTGCGGTTCGAGAAAATGCCGATAACAAGTTATACGGCAACTTAAGTTTCTTAGCTCCAATTAAAAAGCTAAACCCTGGAATGCAAATAGCAGTGGGCGGTTGCCTGGCACAGAAAGATCAATCGATAATCCTTAAAAAAGCACCATATGTCGATGTAGTTTTTGGAACACACAATGTGGGCTCACTTCCTGCCTTGCTTGAACGAGCAAGGATTGAAGAAGAAGCACAGATTGAAATTAAAGAATCCCTAGAACATTTCCCATCAACGCTTCCTGCCCGACGATTATCAGCATTTTCAGCGTGGGTTTCAGTCTCTGTTGGATGTAATAACACCTGCACTTTTTGCATTGTTCCAACTCTGCGTGGAATCGAAAAAGATCGAAGCGAAGATGACATCTTGCGCGAAATCCACGCACTCGTAGATCAAGGTGTTATTGAAATTACGTTGCTCGGTCAAAACGTAAACGCATATGGAGTTGATTTTGGTGACAGGCAAGCATTTGCAAAACTTCTACGCAAGTGTGGGGATATCGACGGCCTAGAACGAGTGCGTTTCATGTCTCCGCATCCACGAGATTTCACTGACGATGTCATTGAGGTAATGGCGCAAACACACAATGTCATGCCACATTTACATATGCCATTGCAATCTGGCTCAAATCAAATCTTGCAGAGTATGCGCCGCTCATATCGAACAGATCGATACCTAAATATTTTAAATAATGTCAGAACTGCAATCCCGCATGCATCAATTACAACCGACATCATTGTTGGCTTTCCTGGTGAAAGTGAATCTGATTTCCAGGCAACTTTAGATATATGTACAGAGGCACAATTTGCCGCTGCATATACATATCAATATTCGATTCGCCCAGGTACACCGGCGGCAACAATGCCAAATCAAGTTTCATCTGAAGTCGTCGGCCAGCGATACACACGTTTACATGAGCATCAGCAAAAGATTTCACTAGGTGTTAATAAGCGCACAATTGGTCGCGAGATGCGCGTTTTGGTTGGCGAATACGAAGGTCGACGAGATTCGCGAGAGTCACGCTTGACGGGTAAAAGTGAAGATTTTCGTTTAGTTCATTTCGCCGATTCAAGCAGCGCCCGCGCAGGTGACTTTGTTGATGTTCGAATCACTGATGCTTCTGCTCATTACTTAATCGCAGATGAAATACGCACCATCGCTACACGTGGTGGAGATGCCCACGAGCTTCGAAATCGAGAAGTAACTTCAACAGGCGTCTCACTTGGCATTCCTACAGTGCGCGCATGAAATTAGTTGTA
The DNA here is from genome assembly GCA_903890345.1 of uncultured Actinomycetes bacterium. GTDB lineage: Bacteria > Actinomycetota > Actinomycetes > Nanopelagicales > Nanopelagicaceae > Planktophila. The sequence continues at coordinate 2,025 of CAITAV010000040.1, read as the reverse complement.
ATTGCAGGTGCAACTGCCACAGGTAAAAGCTCTTTAAGTGTGGAGTTAGCACAGGCGATAGACGCAGAAATAATCAATGCTGATTCAATGCAGGTATATCGCGGGATGGATATCGGTACGGCAAAGATAAGCGTTGAAGAGCGCCAAGGTATTCCTCACCATATGCTCGACGTATTAGACGTAAAGCAAGATTCAACTGTTGCCTGGTATCAATCTGGTGCTCGTGAAGTAATTGATGAAATTCACTCTCGCGGGAAAAGCGTTGTCATGGTTGGCGGTACTGGGCTATATATCAAGGCTGTAATCGATGAACTCAATTTTCCTGATACAGACCCAATGGTCAGACACACGTTAAATAAAGAAGCCGAAGAACTAGGAATCGATGCAATGTTCGCGCGATTAGAAAAACTTGATCCAGCCGCAGCGATTGCAATTGACCGTGCAAATTTACGAAGAATTATTAGAGCGTTAGAAGTTATCGAGATAACGGGCAAGCCATTTACTGCCAATTTGCCCAGAGAAGAAAGCATCCGCTACCCAGATGCGCGTCAATTTGGATTGGTCATGGATCGTGAGTTGTTATCGACAAGAATTGATGAGCGTGTAAATACAATGTTTGAAGAAGGTTTTGTTGAAGAAGTGCAAAAGTTAATGCCAGTCGGATTGTTAGAAGGCAGAACCGCGCAAAGAGCTTTGGGGTATTCCCAAATAGTTAGCCACCTGCAGGGTGAAGTATCACTCGATGCCGCCATCGAAGAAACTAAACGTGCCACTCGTCAATACGCTCGTCGGCAGGAAACCTGGTTCTCACGTGATGCGCGTATTAAGTGGATTTCAACTAGACAACCACGTCTAGAAACTATTTTGGAATCCCTGTAGGCAGTAAGAACTACTAAACTAACTTCCACATGAATACTTCACAGCCTGTTCTTGCAACATATGGGCACGGCACACACAATGACTTTGTTCTTATTTTTGATCCAGATGATTTGCGTTCGGTAACAACGGCCCAAACTCAAGCAATCTGTAATCGAGAAACAGGAATTGGCGCTGATGGTTTGATTCGAATACTAAAGCGCGATGGCAAGTGGTTTATGGATTACAGAAATTCAGATGGCTCTTTGGCTGAAATGTGCGGTAATGGAATTCGAGTGATGGCCAAATATTTAGTAGTACATGGGCATCAGGGTGAAGGAATTTTTGCAATCAATACGCGCGATGGATTAAAGCATCTTCGTGTTCCAGCCGATGGTGATATTTCTGTAAATATGGGCAAAGTAAGTGATGAATCAGAGGAAGTCACAGCCTCACACAACGGTCACATTTGGAATGGTTACAACATAAATGTCGGAAATCCGCATGCAGTTGTATTTGTAGAAAACTTAGATTTAGTTGGCGAACTCAGCGATGCTCCGATTGTTCGTCCCAAAGAGAGTTATCCAGAAGGTGTTAACGTTGAATTTGTTGAATTCCTTAGCGACACTGAATTAAAGATGAGAGTCTTTGAACGCGGAAGTGGCGAAACACAATCGTGCGGAACTGGAACATGCGCCGTCGCTCTGGCTGCAACTCTCAAGAAGAATAAGAATTTGCCCGCACATTGGGTCATTTATCCACCAGGTGGACGGTTAGAAGTAGATATTGATGGTCATTCAAATGCAACATTGATTGGCCCTGCCGAATTAGTCAAAGAAGTAGATTTGGCGAATTTTTTTAATGAGTGATAAACCGCCATTTGGCGAACGTAGTGAGGATTCATTTGAAGCTTTATTGCGCGAAAGTGCGCGAGTTACTGCAGATTACGATGCTGATCAAGATGATTTAGAAGCAACTTCTCAATCCGAAATAGCAGATCGCGCAGCGTTGCGTCGTGTTAAAGGATTCTCAACAGAGTTACAGGATATTTCCGATGCGGAATATCGCCAGCTTCAATTAGAAAGAGTTATTTTAGTTGGTGTTTGGACTGAAGGCACAGCAGAGATGGCAGAAAATTCACTAGATGAATTAAGGGCGTTGGCACAAACT
>CAITAV010000039.1 GCA_903890345.1 uncultured Actinomycetes bacterium | reverse complement strand
GATTTTTACGCATTCCACGCATCCCTAATGGAACCGTGGGATGGACCGGCTTGCGTGACTTTTACAGATGGTCATCAAATCGGCGCGGTATTAGATCGAAATGGTTTGCGTCCTTCTCGTTTTTGGATAACCAAAGATGGCTTAGTTGTACTGGCAAGTGAAGTTGGAGTACTTGATATTCCGGCAGAAGAAATTGCACGTAAAGGTCGCTTGCAGCCAGGAAAAATGTTCCTTGTCGATATCGAACAAGGACGCATTATTGAAGATGATGAGATTAAAGATACTTTGGCAAAGAGTGCGCCATATGGTCAATGGCTTCACGATGGAATTATGAAGCTCAATGAATTGCCACCTCGCGAACACATTATTTATCCGCACTCATCCGTTGTGCGCAGACAACGTGCATTTGGATATACAGAAGAAGATTTACGCATTCTGGTAACACCCATGGCTAAAAATGGAGCAGAGCCACTTGGTTCCATGGGTACAGATTCGCCAATCGCAGCACTTTCCGAAAAACCACGCCTACTTTTTGATTACTTCTCGCAATTATTTGCCCAAGTTACTAACCCACCATTAGATGCGATCCGTGAAGAACTAGTCACAAGTCTTGGTGGATCAGTTGGGCCAGAACATAATCTTTTAGATCCAGGGCCTGCTTCCTGCAGACAAATTTCCTTAGCGTTTCCTGTAATAAACAATGATGAATTAGCAAAGATTATTCACGTAAATGTTGATGGTGAATATCCCGGATTAGAATCATATGTTGTCCGCGGTCTCTTCCAAGTTGCAGGTGGGGGAGAATCACTTCGTAAACGTTTAGATGAAATTGCGGCAGAAGTATCTACTGCTATTGCCCAAGGTGCACGCATTATTGTTCTATCCGATCGCGATGGCGATGCGGAAGATGCACCAATTCCATCACTGTTGCTCACATCGGCAGTACATCACCATTTGATTCGCGAAAAAACTCGCACAACTGTTGGCCTTGTAGTTGAAGCAGGCGATGTACGAGAAGTGCACCACGTTGCATTACTCATCGGTTATGGCGCAGCGGCGGTTAATCCTTATCTTGCAATGGAAAGTGCCGAAGATTTAGTGCTGCAAGGAGTGATCACAGGAATTACGCCGGAAAAAGCAGTTGCAAATCTAATTAAGAGTTTGGGTAAAGGCGTTCTAAAAGTTATGTCGAAGATGGGAATCTCGACAATCGCTTCATATACAGGAGCGCAAGTATTCGAAGCTATTGGCTTATCGCAAGATTTAGTTGATCGATACTTCACAGGCACAACGTCTCGACTAGGTGGAATCGGTTTAGACATCATTGCTAAAGAAACCATTGCGCGTCATCACATTGCTTACCCACCTGGGGGAGAAGTACCAGGATCACGAAAGCTACCTATTGGTGGTGAATATCAGTGGCGCCGTGAAGGTGAACCACATTTATTTGATCCTGAAACTGTATTCACTTTGCAGCATTCAACTCGGGCCAAACGTTACGACGTGTTTAAAAGATACACACACAAAATTGATGAACAGAGCAAAGCACTCATGACTCTTCGTGGACTCTTTGCTTTTAAAGAACGCACACCAATTTCAATTGACGAAGTAGAACCAATATCAGAAATCCTCAAGCGTTTTTCTACAGGTGCGATGTCTTACGGTTCTATTTCGCAAGAAGCACACGAAACTTTGGCTATTGCAATGAATCGAATTGGGGCTAAATCAAATACTGGTGAAGGCGGAGAAGACCCAGAACGTTATGTTTCGATGTCCAATGGTGATTCAAAGCGTTCAGCAATCAAGCAAGTTGCCAGTGGACGATTTGGCGTTACAAGTGATTACCTTGTAAATGCTGATGACATTCAAATTAAAATTGCCCAGGGCGCAAAGCCTGGTGAAGGTGGACAACTGCCAGGTAACAAGGTGTATCCATGGATTGCAAAAGTTAGGTACTCAACACCTGGTGTTGGCTTAATTTCACCTCCACCGCATCACGATATTTATTCAATTGAAGATCTTGCCCAGTTAATCCATGATCTTAAGAATGCAAATAAAGATGCACGTATCCACGTTAAGTTAGTTGCCGAAGTTGGCGTCGGAACAGTTGCCGCTGGCGTAAGCAAGGCGCATGCAGATGTTGTTCTTATTTCTGGTCATGATGGCGGTACTGGTGCTTCTCCACTTACATCGCTGAAACATGCAGGCGCACCATGGGAACTCGGTTTGGCCGAGACCCAACAAACTTTATTGCTCAACGGCTTACGTGATCGCATCGTTGTGCAGACAGATGGGCAATTAAAAACTGGACGAGATGTCGTTATCGCAGCATTGTTGGGTGCTGAAGAGTTTGGCTTTGCTACAGCGCCGCTAGTTGTCTCTGGTTGCGTAATGATGCGCGTGTGTCACTTAGATACGTGCCCTGTTGGTGTTGCAACACAAAATCCAGAATTGCGAAAACGCTTTACTGGCAAGCCAGAGTTTGTTGAAACATTTTTTGAATATATTGCAGAAGAAGTACGCGAACTCCTAGCTCAGCTTGGTTTTAAAACTCTTCAGGAAGCCATTGGCCACGTGGAGTATTTAGATACCAGAGACGCTGTTAATTACTGGAAGGCTCATGGATTAGATCTAGCACCACTTCTTATGCGCCCAGATGTGGACAGTTCCTTGCACCGCACAACAACTCAAGATCACGGTTTAGTAAATGCCCTCGATAACAAACTCATTGATTTATCTTCAGCTGCCTTGAAATCTAAGGAACGCGTTCGCATTGATCTTCCGATTCGAAATGTTAATAGAACAGTTGGAACAATGCTTGGCTCACAAATCACGCGCATGTACGGTGCAAATGGTTTAGATCCAGACACGATTGATGTCACGCTTCATGGTTCATCAGGACAGTCACTGGGTGCATTTATTCCACGTGGTTTAACAATTCGACTCTACGGTGATGCCAATGATTACGTTGCAAAGGGTATTTCTGGTGGTCGTGTAATTGTTCGCCCAGATGAGAAATCACAATTCGCATCTCATGAAAATGTAATAGCTGGCAACGTCATTGGATACGGCGCTACATCAGGTGAAATTTTCATTCGCGGAATGGTTGGTGAAAGATTCTGCGTCCGAAATTCAGGTGCCGTTGCAGTTGTTGAAGGCGTTGGCGATCATGGATGTGAGTACATGACTGGTGGCACAGTCGTGGTGCTTGGTCGCACGGGTCGAAATTTTGCGGCAGGAATGTCTGGCGGACGTGCCTTCATTTTGGATTTAAATCATGCTCAAGTAAATCAAGACATGGTTGATATCACCGCTGTTCCGAAGGATCAGACAGAGATACTTCGTAACTTAATCTCATCGTTCGAAGTTGAAACAGGATCTGTTATCGCCCATGAGTTACTTGCAGATTGGGATAAAGCACTTGGACGCATTTCACTTGTTATGCCAAGAGATTATGCGCGAGTTCTCAATGCAATTGAAAAAGCCAATCGCGAAGGTTTGCCTGTTGATCAATACGTAATGGAGGTGGCCGCTCTTGGCTGATCCAAAAGGATTTTTATCCACTCCACGTGAGCTACCTAAACGTCGGCCAGTTGATGTTCGCATCAAAGACTGGAACGAAGTGTATGAACCACAAAGTTTCGAGCACTTACAAAAACAAGCAGGGCGTTGCATGGATTGTGGAATTCCATTTTGTCATCAGGGTTGCCCACTAGGAAACCTAATTCCTGAGTGGAATGACTTGTTGTGGCGTGGCGATAAAGAAGGTGCAATTGATCGCTTACATGCCACAAATAACTTTCCAGAATTCACAGGTCGATTGTGCCCAGCACCATGTGAGACCGCGTGTGTCGTTGCGATTAATGCCGACGCTGTAACAATAAAACAAGTTGAACTTCGTACAATTGAAGAAGCATTTGGTTCTGGCAACGTTAAACCTTTATCGCCAGATCGCCTATCAGGTAAAACAGTTGCAGTAGTTGGATCAGGACCTGCAGGTCTAGCAGTTGCTCAGCAACTGACACGAGCCGGACACACTGTCGCGGTATTTGAACGCGGTGAAAAAATTGGTGGATTGCTTCGTTATGGAATTCCAGAGTTCAAAATGGAAAAGCATATTGTGGATCGCCGCCTTGTGCAGATGGAAAAAGAAGGAACACGTTTTAGACCAGGAGTAAATGTCGGCGTTGACTTAACTGGCGCGCAACTTCGCTCACGTTATGACGCAGTTGTACTGGCAGTCGGTGCAACGCAGTGGCGTGAATTAGAAATTCCGGGCCGAAATTTTAAAGGTGTTTATCAGGCGATGGAGTACTTGCCGTGGGGTAACCAAGAAGCACTTGGTGAGATAACAGAAGGCGCAATAAATGTTGAAGGTAAAGATGTCATTATTTTAGGTGGTGGCGATACCGGAGCAGATTGTCTCGGAACTGCAATTCGACAAGGCGCAAAATCTGTTACCCAATTAGAGATCATGCCTCGTCCAACCGATGAAAGACCTACAAGCGCACCGTGGCCGACGTATCCGATGATTTTCAGAGTTTCAAGTGCTCACGAAGAATTAGATAATCGAATTTTTTCAGTCAGTACTGAAGAATTTTTAGGCGATTCAGATGGAAATCTGCGAGCACTTAAATTGGTTGAAACTCAATTTGTAAATGGCAAGTTCTCACCAGTTCCTGGGACTGAACGAGAAATCTCAGCGCAATTCGCATTCCTTGCAATGGGTTTTACTGGTCCAGAAAAGAATGAATTACTCACGCAGCTAGAAGTAGAACTCGATGATCGAGGAATCATTAAGCGCGATGCTAATTTCCAAACAACGGCTGAAGGTGTTTTCGTTGCTGGAGATGCCGGGCGCGGACAATCACTGATT
>CAITAV010000038.1 GCA_903890345.1 uncultured Actinomycetes bacterium | reverse complement strand
GTGTTTATCAGGCGATGGAGTACTTGCCGTGGGGTAACCAAGAAGCACTTGGTGAGATAACACAAGGCGCAATAAATGTTGAAGGTAAAGACGTCATTATTTTAGGTGGTGGCGATACAGGAGCAGATTGCCTCGGAACTGCAATTCGACAAGGCGCAAAATCTGTTACCCAATTAGAGATCATGCCTCGTCCAACCGATGAAAGACCTACAAGTGCGCCATGGCCGATGTATCCGATGATTTTTAGAGTTTCCAGCGCTCATGAAGAATTAGATAATCGAATTTTTTCTGTCAGTACTGAAGAATTTTTAGGTGATGCTGATGGGAATCTGCGAGCACTTAAATTAGTTGAAACTCAATTTGTAAATGGCAAGTTCTCACCAGTTCCTGGGACTGAAAGAGAAATCCCAGCGCAATTCGCATTCCTTGCAATGGGTTTTACAGGTCCAGAAAAAAATGAATTACTCACGCAGCTAGAAGTAGAACTCGATGATCGAGGAATCATTAAACGCGATGCTAATTTCCAAACAACGGCTGAAGGTGTTTTCGTTGCTGGAGATGCCGGGCGCGGACAATCACTGATTGTGTGGGCTATTGCTGAAGGGCGAAGTGCTGCTGCCGCAGTTGATTCCTATCTAACGCAAGAGAAATCCCAGTTGCATGCACCAATTGCACCGACAGACCGCTCTCTTGTTTTGTAGATAGACTAAGCACATGCGCCGCGCGAAAATTGTTTGCACCATGGGACCAGCCGTTGAAGCCGACGGCAAAGTTGAACAATTAATTGCTGCTGGCATGAATATGGCTCGCTTGAATCTTTCCCACGGATCTTACGCAGAACACCAGAGCAGACTTGATGCTGTTCGAAGCGCTGCAAAAAAGGCTGGCGTACCTGTGGCGATACTCGTTGACTTACAAGGTCCAAAGATTCGATTGGCGCGTTTTGCTAATGGACCTCATGATTTATCCCGCGGTGATGTTTTTACAATTACTACTGATGATATTGAAGGAACAAAAGATCGCGTAGGTACTACCTATAAGGGTTTACCGGGGGATTGCAAAGCAGGAGACCGCATATTAATCGATGATGGAAAAGTAACTGTAGAAGTAACTTCGGTAACAAAGACAGATGTCATAACTAAAGTTATTGAGCCAGGAGCCGTCAGCAATAACAAGGGAATCAATCTGCCGGGCGTTGCAGTATCAGTTCCAGCGCTCTCAGAAAAAGATATTGAAGATTTACGTTGGGGATTAAAAGCTGGTGCAGATTTTATTGCTCTTTCATTTGTTAGAAGCGCAGATGACATTACTGATGTTCACCGCATCATGGATGAAGAAGGAATTCGCGTTCCGGTTATCGCTAAGATTGAAAAACCACAAGCAGTCGATAACTTGGCAGGAATTGTCGCAGCCTTTGACGGCATCATGGTTGCGCGTGGAGATCTTGGTGTGGAACTTCCAATCGAAGATGTTCCACTTGTTCAAAAACATTGCATCGAACTCGCTCGAGATGCCGCGAAACCAGTCATTGTTGCAACACAGATGTTGGATTCAATGATCACTAATTCTCGTCCCACTCGCGCCGAAGCCACAGATTGCGCGAACGCTGTATTAGATGGTGCCGACGCATTAATGCTCTCTGGCGAAACTAGCGTTGGCGAATTTGCGATTGAAGCAGTTGAAACAATGGCTCGCATCATTCAAAAGACAGAAGAAGGTGGATTAGAACGCATCCGTCCAATTATTAATGCACCTCGTACTAAAGGTGGCGCAATTACAAAAGCTGCCACCGAAGTAGGTGCAATTGTTGGTGCCAAGTATTTAGTTGCCTTTACACAAAGCGGTGACTCTGCCCGTCGTATGTCTCGATTGCGTTCAGCTATTCCAATATTGGCACTGACACCAGAAGTTGGAACCTATAACCGATTAGCACTTACATGGGGCGTAGAACCAGTTATCTCTGAAATGGTTAAGCACACAGATGACATGGTTAAACAAGTTGATGCTCTTTTAATTGAAAGCGGACGCGTTAAGAAAGGAGAAAATGTAATGATTGTTGCAGGCTCTCCTCCTGGAATTCCGGGATCAACAAATGCGATGCGCGTGCATATAGTTGGTGACGCTGTTGGTGGCGTTGCCCCTGCTTATCGTTAATTACGCTTATATTTTCTCCGATTCAAGAATTGGCGTTAGACTTTTACTACGCCTCGGTACTCCAACGGTAGAGAGGGCAGTCTCAAACACTGCATAGTGTCGGTTCGAATCCGACTCGAGGCACATGAACACATTGCGTATTTTGGTCGCCGAAGATGAAGCGCTCATTCGCATGGACTTAGTAGAAATGCTCACCGAATCTGGTTATGAAGTTGTTGCGCAAGCAACAAATGGGGCAGAAGCTATTGAATTAGCTAAAGAACATAAACCAGATCTAGCGATTCTTGATGTGAAGATGCCAGTGCTTGATGGAATATCTGCGGCGCAAGAGATTATTTCAATTGCTCCTGTTCTAATGCTTACAGCCTTTAGTCAAAGAGAGCTAGTAGATCGTGCGCGCGATGCTGGTGTAATGGCCTATGTTGTTAAACCATTTACAATCAATGATTTGATTCCTTCTATCGAAATTGCCATTAGCCGTCACACACAAATGAAATCATTAGCTGATGAAGTTGCAGATTTGCACGAACGTTTAGAAACACGCAAGTTAGTGGACAAAGCAAAAGGAATTTTGATGCAAGCTCTCAACTTGAGCGAACCTGAAGCATTCTCTTGGATTCAAAAAGCTGCCATGGATCGTCGATTAAGCATGAAGGCTGTGGCAGAAGCGGTCCTCTCGCCAAGTGCGGTTCCTGACGGCAATTAAGCGGCAAATAGTTATCTGGCCGTAACATTTCACGCTCAACTCGGCTTGTCCGAAAGCGCCCCTTGCCATTACCCTTCTCATCTCCCTGTCCCGGGACAAAAGAACAGGAAAGGCAATACATGAAGAAGATCATCTCCGCTATTGCAACTGTTGCACTCGTTGTTGGAACAGCTGTTGCTGTTGCACCAGCGGCTAACGCAGCGTGCTCTGGCAAGCTAAAAATCGCATACCAAGGTCCACTAACAGGACCAGAAGCTGCATTAGGTATCAACGAACTAAATGGCGTGAAGTTTGCGCTATCAAAGTTCCTAACAGCTAACAAGGGTGCAAACGTAGACCCAACAGTTTACGAAGTTGATGACCAAGGAGATCCAGCAGTTGCTGGTCCAATCGCTCCTAAGGTTGCAGCAGAAGAGTGTGTAGTTGCACTTGTTGGCCCAGCTTATTCAGGTGCTTCAAAGGTTTCACTACCTGTGTACCTATCAGCAGGACTTTCAATCATTACACCATCTGCTACAAACCCAACACTTCCAACTTTCGGTAAGTCAATCTTCCACCGTGCGGTGTTGACAGATGATTACCAGGGTCCAGCAGCAGCACGTTTGATCGTGTCAAAGAACAAGAACGCTAAGGTGTTCTTGGTTAACGACGCATCTGACTATGCAGTTGGTCTACAAAAGACAGTTGACATCACACTTGCTGGCCGCGTTGTCGGTAAGGATGTAACACCAACAGGTACAACTGACTTCACAGCAACAATTGCCAAGATCAAGAAGTCAAAGGCAACTGCTGTGTTCTACTCAGGTTACTTCTCACAAGCTGCTGTATTCGTAAAGCAGCTCCGTGACTCAGGTTCAAAGATCACTTTCGCATCTGGCGACGGAACACTTGATGATCAATTCGTTAAGTTGGCTCGTAAGTCAGCAGAAGGTGCTCTTCTAACTGCTCCAGCAATCCCATTCGAAACAGCATCTCCAAAGCTTGCTAAGGAAATGACTGCAATGGGTATGAAGCCTGGCGTTTACACAACAGAGTCATACGATGCAGCTAACTTCTTCCTTGAGGCAATCAAGGCTGGAAACACTGATCGTGCAAGCATCAACAAGTACGTATCTACAAAGTCATCTAAGGGTCTTTCAAAGACACTTAAGTTTGATGCTGAAGGTGAAGTATCTGGTGCTGACGTAAATGGCTTCATCGTAAAGAACGGAAAGCTTGTTCTTCTAGGTGCTATTAAGTAACTAGAAAGACAGTAGTTCTTCTGTAAGATCGGTCGGAGTCGGTGAGAAATCACCGGCTCCGACTCTTATAAGGATTGGGTGAGAAATGGATTTTGCACTCCTGCGTGATGCGTTCTGGGGGCTGACATTTGATGGTCTCGCACTCGGCGCCATCTATGCATTGATCTCACTTGGTTACACACTTGTTTATGGCGTTCTTCGCCTTATTAACTTTGCTCACTCTGAAGTATTTATGATCGGTACCTTCTCCGCCCTTGTTGCATCAGGAATTATGGGCGTAAAAGTAGAAGATGATCCACGCACAGGATGGAAGATGGTTCTGACTCTTCTCGTGTGTTTAATTGCCGCAATGCTTGCCTCGGCGATTACTGCAGTTTTAGTAGAAATAATTGCTTACCGCAGATTGCGTCAACGTGGTGCTACAAAACTAGCAACATTGATTTCAGCTATCGGTGTTTCAATCTCGCTGGTTGAGGCTTTTCGAATAATTACACATTCGCTTCCACGCGAGTTTCCTCGCATTATGGATAAAACTTTTCTTCTGTCTTATGCCGGTGCCGACATTCGCAATGACAAAGTGATTGTAATTGTTGCTGCAGGTTTGATGATGTTTGCTCTTGAGCGATTTATCTCAAAATCACGGTACGGAAAAGGCATCCGCGCAGTGTCAATGGATGAGAACACAGCAACCTTGATGGGTGTAAATATCAACAAAGTTATTACGGTTACATTTCTAGCAGGCGGCCTCATGGCTGGAGCAGCAGCATTTTTCTATATTCTGGTTTATGAAAATACATCCTTTAAAGTTGGATTCTTCTTAGGTATTAGCGCGTTCACCGCTGCTGTCCTTGGTGGAATTGGAAATCTCAAGGGTGCACTCTTCGGTGGCTTTGTTCTAGGAGTTCTTGAAACTTACACAAGCGCTGTATTTGGTACTGCATGGAAAGCAGTTATTTCATTCTTAATTCTGGTTTTGGTTCTACTGATTAAGCCGACAGGTTTATTTGGAGAGTCAATTCAGCAGGCGAGGGTCTAATGGCTGATAAGAAGTTTCGCTACAACGTCCGCGATCATGCTGCGGAATACTGGGAACGTTCTCCAAAATGGCGCAGAGTCTGCCTTTCAATTAGCTTCATTGCATTTTTCTATGCGCTGCCATTTCTAAATAATCCTCTTATTAACACACCGGGATCTGATTTCCAGTCAGTTCTCTTTTACCCAGTTGGAATGTATGTGTTGATGGCAATTGGTTTAAATATCGTCGTTGGAAAGAGCGGACTTTTAGACCTAGGTTATGTTGCATTCTTTGCAATCGGTGCCTACACAATGGCAATTCTTGGTACGCATACAGGACTTAACTTCTGGGAGATTCTTCCTATTGGAATCGCTCTTGCAATGTTCTCTGGCGCACTTCTTGGAACACCGACTCTTCGTTTGCGTGGTGACTATCTTGCGATCGTCACACTTGGATTCGGTGAAATCGTTCGAATTGTTGCGGTAAACATTGAAGCAATTGGTGGGCCACGCGGTATCGCAGGCATCCCAACCCCACCAGATTTTTTCAATGCGAAATTTACAATCCTGGATCCAAAACCGTATTACTGGGTTCTACTTACATTCACTCTTCTCATTGTGTGGATGGTTCGCCGTATGGCAGCTCGTCGTCCAGGTCGTGCGTGGGATGCAATTCGTCAAGATGATGACGTTGCTCAGTTGATGGGCGTTAATACATTGAAGTACAAAGTATGGGCATTCGTACTTGGCGCCGCGGTTGCTGGTGCAGGTGGAGTACTTTATGCATCTCAAATTCTCTCAATCGTTCCAGATCAATTTAACTTAAACGTTTCAATTCTGATTCTGGCTTGTGTTGTTTTCGGAGGAATCGGAAATCTGTGGGGTGTAATTCTTGGAGCAACTCTTTTAGCTTTCACACCAGAGCGAATCCGTTTCTTAAGCCAACCACGTATTTTAGTTTTTGGTATCGCACTAGTTGTCATGATGAACTTGCGTCCAGATGGTATTTTGCCGAAGAAGAAGCGTGAACACTTTGATCCAAATTGGCACACAGTTGAAGAATCTGGTGAAGGGGAGATCAAGTAATGTCTGAAAAATTGCTCGAACTCAAAAATGTCACCATGAAATTTGGTGGAGTTACAGCCCTTAACGAAGTTAATCTCCACGTTAACAAGGGCGAAATTGCTGCTCTCATTGGTCCAAACGGAGCAGGTAAGACCACTGTTTTCAATGTTGTTACCGGCGTTTACAAACCAACTTCTGGGGAAGTAAATTTCGTGGGTCAATCAGTTGTTGGAAAGAAGCGTTACCAAGTAACCAAGATTGGTATCGCGCGTACTTTTCAAAATATTCGCCTCTTTGGAGAGAGCACTGCACTCGAAAATGTTGTTACCGGTGCGGATGTGCACTCAAAATCCGGGGTTATCGGCTCAATTTTTGGCACACCACGTTCGCGACGCGAAGAAAAGGCGGCGCTAGAACGCGGAATGGAACTACTTGCATTCATGGGACTGAAGCACCGTGCTGGCCAGCTAGGAAAGAATTTGCCTTATGGTGATCAGAGACGTCTTGAAATTGCGCGTGCGCTAGCCACTAATCCTCAATTACTTTTGCTCGACGAACCTGCAGCAGGATTTAACCCAGCGGAAAAAGTTGCACTAGCTGCAACTATTCGAAAGATTAGAGATGCCGGATACACAGTTTTATTAATTGAGCACGATATGTCGCTAATTATGGATATCTCAGATCGAGTCGCAGTATTGGACTTTGGTCAGAAAATTGCCGATGACGTTCCAAAGGTTGTTCAAAATGATCCACGTGTGATCGAAGCGTATTTAGGAGCACCTGCTGATGCGTCTTGAAATTAAGGATCTACACGTTCACTACGGCAAAATCGAAGCAATCAAAGGTATTAGCGTTACCGTAAATGAAGGTGAAATCGTCACACTCATTGGCGCAAATGGTGCGGGCAAAACAACGATGCTCAAGACTATTTCTGGATTACGACCAGTATCAAGTGGTCAGATTATTTTCAATGGTGAAGATATTTCAAAGATGCCTGCACATAAGCGAGCAGATCTTGGTTTATCACAAGCACCAGAGGGTCGCGGAATTTTCATTGGTATGAGCGTTTTAGAGAATCTTGAAATGGGTAAGTACAACCGGAAAAATCGTAAAGCAGAGATGAATGAGGACCTCGAAAAAGTCTTCCATCTTTTCCCACGACTGAAGGAACGTATTTCTCAGGTTGGTGGAACTCTTTCAGGTGGAGAGCAGCAGATGCTTGCTATAGGTCGTGCGCTCATGGCTCGACCTAAGGTTTTATTACTTGATGAACCTTCAATGGGTCTTGCACCTTTGATGATTGCAAATATCTTTAACATTATTACTGAAATCAATAAAACTGGTACAACAATTCTTCTCGTCGAGCAAAATGCTCAGCAAGCTTTGCAACGTGCTCATCGTGCGTATGTGCTAGAAGTTGGCCATGTTGTGAAAGAAGCGAAGGCTTCAGATTTGCTAAACGATCCTGCTGTGCGTGCGGCATACCTCGGAACTGGCGCTCACTAAATTTATTAGCGCCTTACCTTTCGGCAAGAATCAAGCAAGTAATTCGCGCAGTACACGTGCGTTGTCCTTCATCATTTGTAATAACAATGTCATAACAGCACATCGTTTTACCTAAAGAAACTGCAGTTGCCACAGCTGTTACGATGCCTTTTGTTGCTGATTTATGATGAGTAGCGTTGATATCTACACCAACAATGCGGCGTGTAGGGCCTGCATGTAATTGCGTACCAATTGAACCAAGGCTTTCTGCCAACACAACGTTAGCGCCACCATGTAACAACCCAATGGGTTGAGTGTTTCCTTCAACAGGCATTGTTCCAACAAGACGTTGAGGGGATGCTTCGATTATTTCGATTCCCATTTTCTTATCTAATGCGCCGCTACCGCGTTCACGAATCATCGCTAGAAAGTCTGCTTGTTCCATGGGTGAAGTCTAACTTGCCTCATAGGATGCGCACATGACCAAACGCCTTCTGCTCATCGATGGTCACTCCATGGCGTATCGAGCATTTTTTGCCCTTCCTGCTGAGAACTTCACTACAGCGCAGGGTCAGCATACGAATGCTATTTATGGCTTTGCCACGATGTTGATTTCTCTGATCAAAGAGGAAAAACCAACTCATATCGCGGTGGCTTTTGACGTCTCTCGTAAAACATTTAGAAGCGACATTTTTCCTGAATATAAGGCTAATCGTTCTAAGACACCTGATGAATTTCGTTCACAAATGAGTTATTTGCATGAACTGGTTTCAGCCTTTGGCATACAACAATTTGAAGTAGAAGGCTATGAAGCAGATGACATCATTGCGACAATCACCAAACGTGCAGAAAAAGAACAGACTGAGGTTCTAATCTGTACGGGGGATAGAGATAGTTTTCAATTAGTTAATACGCACACAACTATTTTGTATCCAAAGCGCGGTGTCAGTGAAATGGCGCGAATGACGCCGCAGGCGGTGCAAGACAAGTACGGAATGACTCCAGAGCAGTATCCAGATTTTGCGGCATTACGCGGGGACCCGAGTGATAATTTGCCATCGGTACCTGGTGTTGGAGAAAAAACTGCGGCTAAGTGGATTGTTGATTTCGGTTCACTAAAAGATTTATTGGCCAACGTTGACACCTTGGGTGGCAAAGTTGGTCAATCGTTGCGAGATAACATCGATAACGTCATTCGAAACCGCGAACTAACCCAGCTCGTACACGATGCGCCATTTACCTTTGAAGTAGATGCACTTGCCTGGAATGGTCCAGATGATGAACTGATAATTCCACTCTTTGAAAAGTTAGAGTTTCGAACCTTGCGAGATCGCTTAACACCGTTGCTAAAAAATCCGTCTGAAAAAAAGAAATCAACGGTAAATTCGGAGACACTCTTTGAAACACCATTTGATTCAAATGTGCTCACACCTGAAGAAGCGTCAATGAAGATTGCAGCCCACGGTGGCGAGATCGCTATTGCTTTTGATCTTGAAGGCGAAACCTTGCACAGATACTGCATCGCTTTTAATGCACAGGAATCTTTTATCGTGCATTCATCCAGCATGGGTGATTGGGCCAGTGATCAATCTATAAAGAAGATTGCTCATGATGCAAAATCGGTTTCACGAAATTACCCATTTTCAAATATTGCCTTTGACACAAATCTTGCTGCTTATCTTGTTAATCCCGGTACGCGTAGCTTGGACTTTTCCGACATCATCGAACGGTGGGGCGATGGATCACAGCTAGATCAGAGTTCTCCGGAAAGTTCGCTACATAGTCACGCTCGCCTTCTTTTCACTGTGCGCGATTCACTTGCAAAAGAATTACGTCTTCGAGAATTAGAGGAGTTATTCACCAAACTCGAAATGCCTATATCTGAGCTTTTGGCAGTCATGGAGTCACGTGGAATTAGCGTGGATCGTAAAAAGCTTGAATCTTTAGCAGTATTTTTCGAAAAGGAGAGTGCTACTCAGACAAAGATTGCACATGATGCTGTTGGTCACGAGTTTAATCTGGCTTCACCTAAGCAGTTACAGGTTGTTTTATTTGATGAACTCAAATTACCTAAAACAAAGAAAATCAAAACCGGATATACAACAGATGCCGATGCTCTGAACTGGCTCTTTGAAAAATCCAAACATCCAGTTTTGGCGGCAATGCTTCGCGTGCGTGAAACAAAAAAGCTCGGCGCCACCGTTGAAGGTTTGCTAACTGAGACTACGAAGAAGAACCGAATCCATACTCACTTCGCGCAGACAGTTGCAGCAACCGGGCGCTTATCTTCTGTAGGTCCCAATTTACAAAATATTCCCGTGCGCACCGAAGAAGGAAGACGAATCAGAGAGTGTTTCATTGCCGGCCAAGGTTTTGAATCACTGCTTACCGCCGATTACAGTCAAATAGAGATGCGAATTATGGCGCATCTTTCTAACGATGCTGCGTTGCTTAAGGCT
>CAITAV010000037.1 GCA_903890345.1 uncultured Actinomycetes bacterium | reverse complement strand
TGCCTCCGAAGTGGTTTCTCATCTTTTTCCTTTTACTTAGATTTCTCTAAATCATCAAGGAAGCGATCCACGATGCGTGATTGACGGGCCTGGTCTTCTAGTGCTTCTCCGACGATCTTTGATGCGAGTTCAACTGCAAGTGTTCCCACTTCATTACGAAGTGAAGTCACTGCTTGTTGACGCTCTGCCTCAATGGATGCGTGTGCAGCGGCAGTAATGCGTGCTGCTTCTTCCTGAGCTTTAGCGCGAAGTTCTTCAACAATGGCTGAGCCTTGAACGCGTGCTTCTTCGCGAAGAGTTTGTGCTTCTTCGCGAGCTTTCGACAATTGATCGTTGTATTGAACAAGTGCGCGTTGTGCTTCGAGCTGTGCTTTTTCAGCACGCTCCATGCCACCTTGAATTGCTTCGGTACGCGCCGCAAATGCTTTTTCAAACATCGGCACAACTCTGCTTCTCAAGACAAGGAAGAGGAGGGTAAAAGCAACCGCGCCAACAATAAGTTCTGCTGTATGCGGAACTAGCGGATTGATTTTGCCTTCTGCAGCCAAGATCACTGTTTTAACCATTTTTAACTCTCTCTATTACTTAGATATTAGAGAACGAATGCGAGTACGAGACCGAAGAGTGCAAGCGCTTCAGCAAGTGCGAACCCAAGGAACGCGATTGGCTGTAGAACGCTGCGTGCTTCTGGTTGACGAGCAACGCCGTTGATATATGCGGCGAAGATAAGTCCAGTTGCAATACCAGGACCGATTGCTGCGAGGCCAAAACCGACCAGGTTAAGTGTGCCTTCCATTTTTTTCTCCTTTTTTCTTTTCTTTAGGTATTTACCTAATTAGTGCTCGTCGGCAAGGGCGCCGGCGATATATAGAGCTGCCAACAGAGTAAAGATGTACGCCTGTAGACACTGGACCATGAATTCAAAGAAAGTTAGAACGATGCCAATAGCAAAGGCAAAGGGACTAATTAACTTCAAACCAATAACACCTTGGAGTAGATGTTCTCCACCCAAGATAAAGACGAGCAAGAGCAAGTGCCCCGCGAACATATTTGCAAACAAACGTAATGAAAGCGTGAGTGGGCGAACAAGTAAAAATGTCAGTAACTCAAGTGGCGTAATAAGGATGTATGCAGCCTTTGGAACACCAGGCATAAACATGATTTCCTTGAAGTACTTCCATGCACCTTGCTTGCGAATTCCAACGTAGTGGAAAACTAAGTAAACCGTGATCGCTAATACATATGGGAAAGAAACTCGAGACATCGTTGGAAATTGCAAAAACGGAATAATTCCGAAGAGATTATTCGTCAAAATAAATGTGAAGAGTGTGAATAGATATGGAACAAAGCGCATGAATTCATGGCCGATAACATCTCGAGCAAGATCATTTCTTACGAATGCATAAACGCTCTCGCCAGCAAACTGGAATTTTGAAGGAATGATCGATGCTTTGCGAGAAGAGAGAATGAAAAATACTGAAACTAAAATAACTGAGAGAAAAACCATGAAAATAGGTTTTGTTGTAAAAGCACTATTGCCAAAAATTGGTGGGAGTTCGAAGTCGTTGCTACTAGGTGGGACGAAGCCTTCACCCTCTGCGCTTAAAGACACTAACGAGCGCACGCACACTCCTTCAAATGAAATCAGACGGACCTATCAGTTAGGACGCTGGGGATGCGTTCTGCGAGCAACCCTATGGGGAAAAGTCCCGCCTGTGAAATTGGATTAAGCCGAGGGATTAGCCCTTACTCGCGGCCAAATCGAAGCCAGACCAGGTAAATACCTGAGGCGGCGCCTACGAGCAAGCCGGTCAGTAACAAGAAGGCTGTACCGAGCCACTTATCTAATCCCCAGCCGACTGCGCCCCAGAAAAGTAACCCAGAAAGTAAGTATCCAACGATCGACCATGCAGCATTCTCATCACGTGTTGCCATGAGTACTCCCCTTTGGATTGCGCAAACTACAAAAGCTAATTCTTAGAATTAGGTAGGGGTAAATGTATGCGCAACTTCATATAACTTGCAATTTCTCCGCCTAACCAAGCAAAGGTGAGCGCAATTGCCGT
>CAITAV010000036.1 GCA_903890345.1 uncultured Actinomycetes bacterium | reverse complement strand
CAGGTGCAATCGCATATGAATTTTCAAAGTGCGCACCACGTGAATTATCTTGTGAAACAACTGTCCACTCATCTGCGAGTACACGAGTCTTTGCACTTCCACGAGTAATCATCGGTTCGATTGCCAGCGCAAATCCTGGAGTTATTTCTGGTCCGTTGCCGGCCTTACCAAAGTTTAGAACATGCGGTTCTTGATGCATCTCTGTGCCAATTCCATGGCCACCATATTCTTGCAAAATTCCGTAACGACCTTGTGAATTTATGTATTGCTCGATTGCATAACCAATATCACTTAAACGTGCGCCAGATTTTCCAGCTGCAATACCGCGCCACATTGACTCTTCGCAGACATCGAGCATCTTTTGATCTTCAGGATTAGCCTTTCCGACAATTACTGAAAAAGCAGCATCTCCATGCCAGCCATTAATTATTGCTCCGCAATCGATGGAAACAACATCGCCATCTTCAATTATTCGATCGCCCGGAATACCGTGAACAATTTCTTCATTGAGTGAGATGCAAATTGTTGCGGGATAGCCGTGATAGCCCTTGAAGTTAGATGTTGCACCACCGCGCTTTATGTTTGCTGCTGCTATTGCATCAATGGCATCAGTGCGCATTCCGACTTTTATTGACTCGCGCATTAAATCTAGAGTGTGGGCGACTAACAATCCTGCTTGTCGCATGATTTTTAACTCATCAAGGCTTTTAATTTGAATTGCCATGTGCGTACTACTTATTTGTTGCCGAGGGCGGTAATTGCGCGCGTAGTGATTTCATCAACTGCGCCAGTGGCACTAATTGTTATAAGAGATCCCTCAGTACGGTAATAATCAACTATTGGAGCTGTTTGCTCGTGATACACATTCAGACGATGAACGATTACTTCTTCGGCATCATCGGCGCGAGATTCCACACTTCTGCGATTATTTAAACGCGCAACAATCTCTGAATCATCGATTTGTAATTCAAGAACAGCATCTAGCGGAGTCTTCTTTTCGATCAAAATACTTGAAAGCACTTGTGCCTGTGCCACATTTCTTGGAAAACCATCGAGTAGAAATCCGTTTGCAGTATCTGGATGAGTCAGGCGATCTTTAACCATTTCGTTAGTTACTGAATCAGGAACTAATTCGCCAGCATCCATAAATTTTTGCGCTTCTACGCCAAGTGGTGTTCCGGCTTTTAAATTTGCACGAAAAATATCGCCCGTTGAAATATGTGGAATTGAGTAGTGCTTGGAGAGGAATTGTGCCTGCGTACCTTTACCCGCACCTGGTGGTCCAACCAGGACTAAACGCATTAGCGCAAGAACCCCTCATATGAACGTTGCTGCAACTGGCTTTCAATCTGCTTTGCAGTATCAAGACCAACACCAACCACGATCAAGATCGCAGTTCCTCCGAATGGGAAGTTCTGTGTTGCACCAACGAGTACAAGTGCGCCAATTGGAATTACCGCAACGAGTGCCAAGTAAATAGAACCAGGAGCAGTGATACGTGAAAGGACGTACTGTAAATATTCAGATGTTGGACGGCCGGCACGAATACCAGGAACGAATCCACCGTACTTCTTCATATTATCTGCAACTTCATCTGGATTAAATGTGATTGCAACATAGAAGTAAGTAAAGAAAATAATTAGGGCTGCGTAAGTCGCAACGTAAATAGGGTGATCACCCTTAACAAAGTTACGGCTAATCCACACCGCCCACGCTGCTTGGCTATTTG
>CAITAV010000035.1 GCA_903890345.1 uncultured Actinomycetes bacterium | reverse complement strand
TCCAACAATGTTGCAGCTCCAAGCATTGTTTGCGCCGTCAAAGTAGTTGCTACTTCTTTAGATAGCCCAAGTGCCATAGCGCCCTCAATCATGTGCTCGGCGAATGCAAAGAAATACGCCGGCCCTGATCCACTCGTTGCAGTAATCGCATCTTGCAAATCTTCTGTTACTTCAACAACTTTTCCAGTTGCGCCAAGAAATGCGCTGACAAATGCTGCCTGTGAATCACTCACGCCAGCACCGCGAGACATGCCTGACATGCCAACGCCAACTAATGAAGGTGTATTTGGCATCACACGAATAACAGGGTTATTTGTACCTAGGTGCGATGAGATAAATGAAGTGCTCTTGCCTGCTGCAAATGTAATAACGAGTGCGCCAGCCTTGATTGAGCCTTTGATCTCTTCTAACACTGCAGCCATGTCTTGTGGCTTAACAACTAGTAGCAAGACATCGCTACCGCTGACATTGGTTGCAAGGTCACAAACACAGATTCCATAGCCTGCAATGAGCTCTTGTGCTCGCTCTTCACGCTTTTCGCTGACACATATAGATGAGGCTTTGATCCCAAATTTTATAAGGGCTGCAATGAGTGCTTCGCCCATAACACCGGCACCGATAACACCAACCTGTGAAGGTTGTAGTTGCTTTGTTTCGGTATTCATGTTGCTAAGGATACCTGTACGCTCTGCAACTATGTCTGAAATAAAGCCTGGGTTCGCACGTGATTGGGTTGAATTCACTGACCCTAATGACGCAGAAGAAATCTTTAAGTGCGACCTCACATGGTTGACCTCCAACTGGACCTGTATTTATGGCGATGGTTGCAAAGGTGTATTTAAAGATCGACCAAATGATGGCTGCTGCACAGAAGGTGCAATGTATTCAGATGAAGAAGATGAAGAGCGCACATTAAAAGCTGCAGCAATGCTGACTCCAGAAATGTGGCAATTCTTTGATGAAGCACAGCCAAAAAAATCTGGTGGCAAGTTAAAAATTTCAGAAAAAGATGAAGACAAAGAACGCAAGACTCGCACCATTGATGGCGCATGTATTTTCTTAAATCGTAAAGGTCACAAAGCAGATGGCTTTACTGGTTCATTTGGTTGCGTACTTCACCACTTGGCAGAAAAAGAAAAGATTCACTTTGTTGATACAAAACCAGATGTATGTTGGCAATTACCACTGCGACGTTCATTCGAAACTCGCGAATTCGGTGAGCGCGAAATCTCTGTCACAGTTATCGGAGAATACGAACGTCTTGCATGGGGCGAAGGCGGAGAAGATTTCGATTGGTACTGCACAAGCAACACTGAAGCTCACGTTGGATCACAACCAGTTTATATTTCAAACAAAACCGAGTTGCAGACGCTCATGGGCAAAGATGCTTACGCAGTACTGGCCAAACTATGCGATCAGCGCATTGCCGGTATCAAAGATGCGCAAAAGCGTTCACTTCCACTCTTTGTTATTCAACACCCAGCCACAATTGCGGCAGGCAAATAGTCAGTACTTGCCTCTAGGCTAAGCGCCATGGCAAAGGTTGAGAAGGATCCATTTCGCTGCACCGAATGTGGGTGGAGTGCGAATAAATGGGTTGGCCGTTGCGGAGAATGTCAGGCATGGGGCACTGTCGAAGAAATAAATGCACCAAAGCGTTTATCACTTGTACCTGGCGCAGTAACACATAAAGCAACACCAATCGGCGATGTAGATCTTTCCGCTGCAAGTGCTAAACCAACAGGAGTTAGCGAATTAGATCGCGTACTCGGTGGCGGACTTGTTCCAGGTGCAGCAATTTTATTAGCGGGCGAACCTGGTGTTGGAAAATCAACTCTTCTTCTCTCTGTTGCCGCGCAAACTGCAAAAGTAGGAATTCGTGCGCTTTATATAAGCGGTGAAGAATCAGCGTCACAAGTTCGCCTTCGCGCAGAACGTATCAAAGCAATTGATCCCGAGTTATTCTTGGCCTCTGAAACAGATCTCAGCGCTGTTATCTCTCACATTGATTCAGTAAAGCCCCAACTATTAATCATCGACAGCATTCAAACAATTGGTTCTGCTGCAGCCGATGGCGCACCTGGTGG
>CAITAV010000034.1 GCA_903890345.1 uncultured Actinomycetes bacterium | reverse complement strand
CTTGGTAAAGAAAGTGCCGCTGCATTAATTCGACGTGGTGCACACGTAACAATTACTGCACGTAGTGCAGACAAAGGTGCAGCCATGGTGGCCGAACTTGGTGGAAAAAATATTGATTATTCAATCTTGGATCTCACTGACCTAGCATCAGTGAAAGCCTGTGCTGCAGGCGTAACAGGCAACATCGATGTTTTGATTCTTAATGCTGGTGTTATGGCGACTCCGTTTTTGCTAACAAAAGATAAGTTTGAATTACAGATGGGCACCAATCATCTTGGACACTTTGCACTGGCTGGATTGCTTCGCAAGCAAGTGACATCTCGCATCGTCAGCGTTGCAAGCCAAGCGCACCGACTCGGCAATTTTGGCAATGGGACAAAAGAAGAAATACGTGCGAAGTGTTTAGGACAGGGCGAATACAAACCATGGAGTGCATATGGCGCCACAAAACTTGCAAACCTTTTATTTACTCACGAATTACAACGATTAAGTGCAAAAAATAATTGGGGTATCGATGCAATGGCTGCCCACCCTGGTTGGTCAAATACCAATCTTCAAAATGTTAGTCCGCAGATGCGCGAAGCAAATGCAGAGGCTCGAATCACAAGTGCGATGAATGATTTATTTGCACAGAGTGCATATCGTGGTTGCTTGCCAGTGTTGGCTGCTGCAACATATTCACCACTTTTGGGTGGCTCTTATATTGGACCAGATGGATTTATGGAGATGCGCGGATATCCAAAATTGACCCGCGGTTCTTCTCTTTCGTACGACCAAGAATTAGCAAGTAATTTATGGAGTATCAGCGAGGAATTAACTGGCATCTCTTGGGCATAAAGCCCGATAAACTTGTCCAATGAGCACAGAGGCTAATGATCGCGAACACGCGGCATATGACTTCGCCCATGTGCAAGAAAAATGGTTACCTGTTTGGGATCGCTTAGAACCATTTAAATCTGGTCGCCCCGATGACACTCGTCCAAAGAAATATGTATTGGATATGTTTCCTTACCCATCTGGTGATTTACATATGGGTCACGCAGAGGCGTATGCACTCGGCGATGTAATTGCTCGTTACTGGGTACAAAAAGGTTTCAACGTCATGCACCCAATTGGTTGGGACGCATTTGGTTTGCCCGCAGAAAACGCTGCGATTAAACGCAATGAAGATCCACGTATTTGGACCTATGAAAATATTGCTACACAAAAAGCATCTATGCGTCGCTTTGCTTGTTCATTTGATTGGGATCGTGTATTCAACACGTGCGACCCTGAGTATTACCGCTGGAACCAATGGTTGTTCTTGCAATTACACAAGCGCGGTCTTGCATACAGAAAAGATTCAGCAGTTAATTGGTGCCCAGGGTGTCAAACAGTTTTAGCTAATGAACAAGTAGTCGCAGGCTTATGTGAACGTTGCGATACCGCTGTTACAAAGAAAAAACTTAACCAGTGGTATTTCAAGATCACAGATTACGCGGATCGTTTGCTCGATGACATGGCCCAACTAGAAGGTAAATGGCCAGAAAAAGTCTTGATGATGCAGCGCAACTGGATTGGTCGCTCAATGGGCGCCAACGTTAAATTTGTTATCGAAGGCATGCCAGAACCCGTAACGATTTATACAACTCGTCCAGATACTTTATACGGTGCAACATTTTTCGTTGTTGCAGCAGATAGCGAACTTGCAGCAAAGTTAGCTGCAGGAACGAAAGTTGAAAAAGAGTTTAAGGATTACTTAGAAAAGATTAAGGCAGCATCGGATATTGATCGCCTTGCAACAGATCGTCCAAAGAGCGGCGTCTTCTTAGAGCGCTATGCAATTAATCCAGTTAATGGCGAGAAGTTACCTATCTGGGCAAGTGATTATGTATTAGCTGATTACGGAACCGGCGCAATCATGGCTGTGCCTGCCCACGATCAACGCGACTTAGATTTTGCACGCGCAATGAAATTGCCGGTACGAGTTGTTGTTGAAACTGGCGAAGAAGATCCACATTCCACAGGTATTGCAACAGGTGGCGATGGAGTTCTAGTTAACTCTGAATCCCTTAATGGCCTGAAAAAAGAAGAAGCAATCATAAAAATTATTGCTCAACTTGAAAAAGATGGACTTGGAAAAGCATCACGTAATTACCGACTTCGTGACTGGCTAGTTTCTCGCCAACGTTATTGGGGTACTCCTATTCCTATTGTGCACTGCGAAAAGTGCGGCGAAGTGGCAGTGGAAGAAAAAGATTTGCCGTTGCAATTACCACTTGCAGAAGGATTAGACCTGAAGCCAAAAGGAACATCACCACTTGGCGCTGCAACCGATTGGGTAAACGTTGCTTGTCCAAAGTGCGCAGAACCTGCAAAGCGCGATACCGACACCATGGATACGTTCGTTGATTCATCTTGGTATTTCTTGCGCTATCCAAGTTCTACAAATCACTCCGAACCATTTTCACGCAAAGACATTGATACGTGGTTGCCAGTTGATCAATATGTTGGCGGCGTAACCCACGCAATCTTGCACTTGTTGTACTCGCGATTTTTTACCAAGGTATTAAATGACATGGGCATGCTCGATTTCAACGAACCATTTACGCGCCTGCTTAACCAAGGAATGGTTTTGATGGATGGATCTGCGATGAGCAAGAGCCGTGGAAATCTTGTGCGTTTATCTGATGAACTCGCACACCATGGTGTCGATGCAATTCGTTTATCAATGGTTTTCTCTGGTCCGCCAGAGGATGATGTGGATTGGTCAGATGTTTCTCCATCTGGTTCTGTAAAGTTTCTATCTCGTGCATGGCGTTTATCAGGAGATGTTACAAGTGCGCCTGGCGTCGACTTTAAATCAGGTGATATTTCACTTCGCAAAGCAACTCACAAAGCGCTACATGATGCGAGCTTTGCAGTTGAATCATTTAGATTTAACGTGGCAGTTGCTCGTGTGATGGAACTCGTAAATGCAACTCGCAAAGCAATTGATAGTGGTTGTGGCGCCGG